>JBAZWX010000007.1:0-13330 GCA_041660145.1 Minisyncoccota bacterium
GTGGAAGTATCGACGTAATGCCAACGGGCGAAAAAATAATCATAAACGTAAAAATAGAGGAGGGAGTTATAACCGACATCATAAAAATAGATCCGATATCTAGAATAATTTTGGGTCATGATAATTCGATTGTTATTTTCCCGGCCAAACATTTTATAACAGACAAAGATTTAGTTAAGAGGGCAATAAAAAGTATCAAAATGGAGTTAAAGGAGAGGCTCGCTGTTTTTAAAAAGGAAGGCAAGCCTTTAGAAGCGGAAAGAATAGAAAGACGAACAAATTTTGATCTGGAAATGATAAAAGAGTTTGGATATTGCAGCGGCATCGAAAATTATAGCCGTCATTTTTCAGGCGCTAATCCTGGAGATCCACCAGATACACTTTTGTCTTATTTTCCACATAAAAAAGATGGGTCGCCAGATTTTTTAACTGTCATAGATGAATCACACGTATCTGTTCCGCAAATTGCTGGGATGTTTGCCGGTGATGCATCGCGTAAAAAAACATTAATTGACTATGGATTCCGCCTGCCCTCGGCCTTAGATAATCGTCCACTAAAATTTGAGGAGTTTGAAAAGCGCGTAGGCCAAGTAGTTTATACTTCAGCAACTCCTGGTGATTATGAGAGAGAAAATTCTAGTCGTGTCGTTGAACAAATAATTAGGCCGACCGGTTTGATAGACCCTGAAGTTATAATTCGTCCAGTTTCTGAGGGCAAGGCGTATAAAGGCCAAGTGGCCGACCTCTTGTCAGAAATTGATCACGATGTTAAAGATGGTGGCCGTGTTTTGGTTACTACGCTTACAAAGCGTATGGCTGAAGACATGAGCGATTACTTGAAAGAAAAAAAGATCAAAGCTTGTTACTTGCACAGTGAGGTAAAAACAATTGAGAGAATAAAAATTCTGTCTGATTTTAGGCGAGGTGTATACGATTGTTTGGTGGGCGTAAACCTGCTAAGAGAGGGATTAGACTTACCCGAAGTTACATTTATCGGGATTTTAGATGCAGACAAAGAAGGTTTTCTAAGGAGTGAAACGTCTTTAATTCAAACCATTGGCCGTGCTGCTAGAAATGTTAAAGGGCGAGTGGTGCTTTATGCCGACCACATAACTGGTTCCATAAAGTCCGCGGTGGACGAGACAAACAGGAGAAGAATAATTCAGGTAAAATATAACAAAAAGCACAACATAACTCCAAAGACCATTATCAAGAATATAAACGATATAACTGAGCAACTAGACTCTGCTCATCAAAAAGCTGTGGTTGAGTTGACTGCCCTAGACAAAAAATTGTTTATTGGAGACAAACGCAAATTAATTAGAGAGAAGAATCACCAAATGTCAGAAGCGGTCAAAAACTTAGACTTTGAAACCGCCGCTATCTTGCGTGATGAGATTAAGTTGATCAAGGGGGAGTAGCATGTAGTTGGTCTCACCGTGGCGATATATCGCTACACACGTTGTCCCTATCGGAATATTTTTTGTAGGAAGGTGATATATCGCCTTCTGTATGACTCGATATATCGAGGCGCCAATTTTTCCATGAACCACGTGGGGCGGTCTTGACTTTTTGGTAATTTTACGTAGTCTTAAACATCAGGTAAGTGTTTTCCTGCTGTTTGAAAACTAGCGTTGGTCGTTGATGTAACAGGCCAGTCAAGGCCTTGGACCGCGAAGAAGAAAGGACGGAAAGCTTATGCAAAACCCGCTTGCTTCCCTGTTTCGTGCTTTCATGAGTTTGTGTGGCCATCATTGTTGCGATAGGCCGGTTGAAACGCCAGCGTTTGTAAGAAGATCTTACCAAGCACATGTTGCTCGCGCCGAGGCTCTTTTCACGAGTTGGGCAAATGGAAATATTTATTACTATCTCGAACATGCTCTTCGTGGGTGGCCAGAGGACAAACGCGATATGTGGCTTTCTCGTGCCGTTACACGTGTTCTGGGTCAGTTTCCCTCTAGGAGCGGTTGCAAGTTTCTTGGCCAGGAAGAAAGAGTTGCGATTGTCTTGGCTTTCAATACTGGACTTCGAGGTATCGCGTTAAACATGGTGAGAGAAGCCAAAGAGCGCGGCCTGCCTACTCGCATTGAGTTTGATCTTTTTGAGGATATTTATTGTTGCGCTAACCGTCGAATGAATGCAGTTAGAGACACTATCATTAGTCGTGTCGGCTTGGACGGAAGCCAGCAATTCGCGGCCTCGTTCTGGCTGTTTGCCATCGCGCTGTCCCTCCCGCACTTTACTGAACTTCTTCCTCATTTCGAAGTCGTTCTCGACAACAAAGAGGGAAGATGCTTCCTGCGGTATAAGTCGGCGTTTGCTGATCTTGCTGGTCATCAAGACGTTTCTGAATCGGTCGACGAGGCTAAGGAAGCCAAGGACAGGGCATGACCCAAGAAACCGCAAACAGGATTCGTTTTCTGCTTGATGTTCCAGTAAGTATTGCACTTGGAATTATTGTTGGCATCGCGGATCTTCCGATGTGCTTTGGAATTTCGCTGTTTCTCTTTTTTGTGGCTGTCATTGACCAGATGGAAAACGTAGCGTTGCGTTGTGCTGCTATCCGCATGTTTTGTTCAATGTGGATCACCTATACTGTTTTGTACCATCTTCTTGTTCATTGATCGCCACTACTGGCAATGCCGAGTTTGGCCGCCCTTCTTGGGCGGCCTTTTGTTTTATCTAAAAATGTGTTACTATAACATGTTATCTCTTGAAAAACGCTAAGGAGAGCCAAATTATGGATGATAAAAAAATAAGAATAAAAGGGGCCAGGACCCACAATTTAAAAAATATCGATCTGGAAATACCTCGAAACAAGCTCGTGGTTTTTACTGGTTTGTCTGGGTCGGGAAAATCGTCCCTTGCTTTTGATACTATTTTCGCCGAGGGACAGCGCAGATATATCGAATCTCTTTCATCTTACGCTCGTCAATTTTTGCGGCAGTTTCAGAAGCCAGATGTGGACGAGATAACGGGTTTATCTCCGGCTATCTCTATTGATCAAAAAAGTCGTTCGTCTAATCCACGTTCAACCGTGGCAACGATGACAGAAATTTACGACTACCTTCGAGTTTTGTTTGCTAAAGTTGGAAAGCCACACTGTATGCTTTGTGGCGTTGAGATCCAAAAACTTTCAAACGACGAAATTGTAGAATTTATTTTGGAAAAAATTCGCGCAGCAGCTGGTGGAAAAAATTTAGCACGCGTATTAATGTTTGCCCCGGTTGTTAAGGGTCGCAAGGGCGAGTATTACCAACTTCTTTACGATTTTTTGGGCAAAGGTTACAGCAAAGCTCTTGTCGACGGTGAGCTAAAAAGTTTACGTGAGCAGATTGTCTTGGATAAAAACAAAAGGCACGACATAGATATATTAGTCGACGACATTCACGTTTCGGCTTTTGGAAAAGATTCTGAAGAGACAAGGCAGCGTGTTAGTGAAGCTTTGGCGGTTGCTCTTAATGAGTCGGACGATGTTGTTAAGGTTGTTTTTTCTAATAATCCTGGCGAGCTGGTATTAAGCGGACTTGGGAAAAATAATGAGCAAGTTTTAATGTCGGCTAAATATACTTGCCCGAGAGACGGTTTTTCCTTTGCTGAAATTGAACCTCGTTTTTTCTCTTTCAACTCACCCTATGGGGCCTGCCCAACGTGTCACGGTCTTGGCACAAAATATCTTTTTAGCGACGAGCCTTGTGATGAGTGTCACGGTATTAGGCTTCGCAAAGAGGCACTTTCTGTTTTAGTTGGAGAAAAAAATATTGTCGAGATATCCTCACTTTCGATAAAAGATGCTGATCACTTTTTTAAGACGGTTAAACTTTCGGCTCGTGACAAACAAGTGGCTGCGCCAATAATAAAGGAGGTTCTGAACCGTTTGAAATTTATGCTTGATGTTGGTATTGAATATCTTACTTTGGATAGAAGGGCCAACACTCTTTCGGGCGGAGAGGCCCAACGTATAAGACTTGCCTCTCAGCTTGGTTCAAAACTTGTTGGAGCTCTTTATGTTTTGGACGAGCCAACAATAGGTTTGCATCCACGCGATAACGATAAGCTTATAAAAACACTTAAAGAACTTCGTGATATTGGCAACACAATTTTGGTTGTGGAGCATGACGAAGAAACGATTTTTTCTTCAGACCACATGGTTGATATTGGCCCAGGGGCTGGAATCCACGGAGGGCATGTAGTTGTTGCTGGGGATACAGATGAGCTTATAACAAACAAAAAACATAAATCTTTAACTCTCGACTACTTGCGTGGTGACGCAAAAATAGAGATGCCAGAAAAAAGAAGGACACACGATAAGGGGTGGCTTAAAATTGTCGGGGGAGATTGTTTCAACATCAAAGGGCTTAATCTTGAAATACCTCTTGGACGACTCGTTTGCATAAGCGGTGTTTCTGGGTCAGGGAAGTCATCTCTTTTGCATGAAATCATATACAAAAACCTACAGGCCAAACTCGATAGGCGCTACGCAGATAACAGGTCGCTAAACTGTAAAAGTTTTTCTGGGGCTGATATGGCAACAAGAACTGTAATGATAGATCAGTCTCCAATTGGTCGGACACCGCGTTCTAACCCAGCAACATACGTTGGGGCTTTTACTTTTATTCGAGATATGTTTGCCGAAACAGTCGAGGCGCGAGTTCGCGGATATAAATCGAGCCGTTTCTCTTTTAACGTGAAAGGGGGAAGATGTGAGGCCTGTGAGGGTAACGGTCAAGTCGCTGTTGAGATGCACTTTATGCCGACAATTTATGTCAATTGCGATGTGTGCGACGGTAAAAGATTTAATAGAGACACTCTGCAAGTAAAATACAAAGGCAAAAATATTCACCAAGTTCTTTCGATGACTATAGAGGAAGCGTCAAACTTTTTCCGTGATATTCCAGCAATTCATGATAGGCTTGGAACTCTTGAAGAGGTTGGCCTCGGTTATCTTAGCTTGGGACAATCTGCTACAACTCTTTCTGGGGGCGAGGCGCAAAGAGTAAAAATTTCGTCAGAGTTGTATAAACCGTTTACCCAGAAGGCCGTTTATGTTTTGGATGAGCCAACGGTTGGTTTGCATTATGAAGATGTGCGAAAACTTTTGGAGATAATTCAAAGACTCGTAAACCGTGGCAACACTGTTTTGGTTATTGAACATAACCTCGATTTTTTGAAATGCGCAGATTACATTATTGATATGGGTCCAGGAGGGGGTGATGATGGAGGAAAAGTTATAGCAACAGGCACTCCGGAACAGTTGGCCAAAAACAGCCGATCGGTCACGGGTGAATATTTAAAAAAGTCTTTAAAATAGGAAAATTTTGACGCTTACGTTTTCGCATGACGTTATTTTTATTGTCGTACTCTTTTCTGTTTTTGCGGTGTTAACATATCAGGGAGGAGGTCTTTGCCATGAAAGAGAAAGGGCCAAGCGAAATCGAACGTGCTTTGCGCGCCAAAGACATACTAAGGACGGAACTAGTTCCTTTTGCGAGCGTAGAGGGTGTTTTGACTGCTCATGATGAAAACAATAGGTTGGTTATCAAGGTTATAGTGGCCAAAGGTTTTGATGGAAGTGTCGTCCCAAAAGAAAAAGATGGTTTCAGTGTCATCGTTGTTTTTAGAGACTCGCTGGCCCTTCATGATAATGACGAGTAGACTTTCAGGCCCCTTACCGGGCCTTTTCTGATTCCACTGCCGGGTTTCATAAACAAAGCACTTTGCGCTAAAATGTATACATGTATCTAAAGCAGATTGAGCTGTCGGGCTTCAAATCTTTCGCTAAGAAAACGAGTCTGCTTTTTGATTCTCCTATAACGGCGATTGTGGGTCCCAACGGGTCTGGAAAATCTAACATAGCCGAATCCTTTAGGTGGGTCTTGGGTGAGCAGTCGATGAAATCTTTGCGTGGGCGTAGGGGAGAGGATTTGATTTTCAACGGATCTGTCGGTGTGGCCAAAATGAATCACGCCAGTGTCACTATTACTTTTGATAATAAAGATAAAAAATTTGGTTTAGACTTTGACGAGGTTTCAATTGCTCGCCATGTTTATCGCGATGGTCAGAATGAATATTATTTGAACAACAGCCGAGTTAGATTAAAAGATATTTTTGAACTTCTTTCTAAAATTTCTATTGGTGCATCAAGCCATCACATAATAAGCCAGGGCGAAGCAGATAGATTTCTCAACTCAAATATTTTTGACAGACGCGAAATGGTAGAAGACGCTCTTGGTCTTCGTGTTTATCAGTATAAGAAAGCTGAAAGTGAGCGTAAGTTAGATAAGACTGAGGAAAACATAAAAGAAGCCGAAATGATACGTCGCGAGCTTGCTCCACATATAAAATTTTTGAAAAAGCAGGTTGAACAGATAGAAAAAGCCCAGGAGCTAAAAAGAAATTTAGTAACGTTGTATCACGACTATTTGAAGCGCGAAGAAATTTATCTTAAAGATGCTAGAGAAAAAATAAACAAAGAAAAGGGTGGTCCAGCCGGTGAACTATCTTCTATTGAGGCAGAGCTTGGAAGAATTTCCAAAGAATTATCTGATGCAGGGTCTGCAGATGAAGGTAAATTGACGTCCCTTAGAGAATTGGAGAGGAAGATAAATGAAATACGTTTTAAAATAGATGATACCTCAAGACAAATTGGTAGGCTTGAGGGGCGCATAGAGGCGGGTCTGTCTAATCCATTTCTTTCTCAGGCTCCAACTATTGAAAAGGAAAGGGTTTGCCCAACGTGTGGCCAGTCGATAAAAATAGGTGTTGATACTTCTGTTGAGAGCGATTTTGTTAAACGAAAAAAGTCAGAACTAGAAGAAAACAAAAAACAAAAAACAGAGGCGGAATCTCTTTTGTCTAAGTTAAGACAAGAAGAAATGTCTCTTACTGCAGCGCACAGCCAATTAAAAGTAGAAATCGACGCACACAAAGATGGTCTACGCGATAGTGAGAGAAAAATGTTTGAATTGCGTGCCAGAAAAAACGAGCTTCTTTCTAAACTTGGTTTTGTAAAAATACAGGAGGAAAAAATTTTGCACGAGGAAGACGACTTCAAAAAAGAGCTTACTGAGGCTGCCATTTTGGCTGGCCGTGAAGTTTTGAATTATTCTGGTTTTGTAATTGAGCTAGATGACCCAACAACGGAGCCAAGAGAGGCTCAGGAAGAGCGTCGTCGAAAAATCGAAAGAATAAAGATTCGTCTTGAAGACATGGGTAGTATTGGCGACGAAGTCGTTAAGGAATATAACGAAACGATCGAGCGAGATAAGTTTTTGGAAAAAGAGATTGCCGATTTGCAGACGAGCGCAGCTTCTTTGCGCGAGGTAATGAAAGAACTTGCTGACAAAATAGAAAAGGAATTTGTCGTTGGCATTGAGCGCATAAATAAACAATTCCAAGCATTTTTCGAGACTCTTTTTGGTGGTGGCACGGCAGCCCTCACAATAGTTACAGTTAGCCGAAAGAAGCCAGCCGACGGCTCGATGGAAGACGAGGGTTTTATTGACGAAGAGGAAGGTGAGCCGGAAAGAGGAATAGATATAAACGTGACTTTGCCCAAGAAAAAAATTCGTGGCTTGCAGGTTTTGTCTGGTGGAGAAAGGTCGCTTACATCTATCGCTCTTTTGTTTGCGATATCACAGGTCAATCCGCCCCCATTTTTGATTTTGGATGAAACCGATGCGGCGTTGGATGAATCTAACTCGCGTAAGTATGGGGAGATGATACAAAGTTTGGCGAAGTATTCTCAACTTCTGATAATTACGCACAACAGGGAGACTATGAATCGAGCAGACATTTTGTACGGAATAACTATGGGTGCCGATGGTGTTTCCCGTATTCTTTCTATAAAATTTGAAGAAGCCCAAGGATTGGTAAAAAACTAACCGCCCCGTTGCTTCTGCCTTGCGGATGTTTTAATATTAGGATACTTTTTTCTCGGCAATTATTTCTTTAAATTATTAATTGTATGGAAGCAGATAAAAATTATGGAGTTTTAACAATTGTGGCAGTCGCCCTTTTGGCCTTTTTGTTTTTAGGTTATCGTCTTATTAAATTTACACAAAAACCAGATATGACAACGACAAATGATTCTTCCTTAGTCGATTCAGGGACCAAGGATCTTTTAAATAGTACAGACATAAAACCTATGGTGAATGTAGTTATGAAAACATCTATGGGCGATATCGGTTTGGAACTTTACAGAGACAAGGCCCCAAAAACCGTAGATAACTTTGTTAAACTGGCAAGGTCAGGGTTCTACGACGGTACTCTTTTTCATCGAGTTATAAAAGATTTTATGATTCAGGGAGGTGATCCGAATAGTAAAAATTCCGACTGGTCAACACACGGAATGGGAGGGCCGGGTTACTCGTTTGAGGATGAAATAAACGACGTAAAACTTGTTAGGGGTGTTTTGGCCATGGCTAATTCTGGTCCAAACACAAACGGAAGCCAGTTCTTTATAGTGATTGCACAGGCCACCCCATGGCTTGATGGTCATCATACCGCATTTGGAAAGGTAACATCTGGTATGGACGTTGTATCTAATATAGAAAATGTGGAAATAGACAAATCGGCTGGTGACCACCCAGTTCAAGACGTTAAAGTTTTGGGTGTTGAAGTAAAATAATTTTACATGACAGAAATAGTTGATGGTAAAAAAATAGCAGGGGAGATTTTGGCGAGGCTCAAAGAGCGCGTCTCTAAAATGAATATCAAACCTACCTTGGCCGTTGTCCTCGTTGGAGATGATGAAGCGTCGCGCCTTTATGTTGGCAAAAAAGAGGCGGCGGCCAAAGATGTCGGAATAAAATTCTTGAGATTTGAGTTTCCTGAGTCGATAACGAAAGAGGCCCTTATTACTGAACTTAAGAAGATACAAGCAGAAAATAATCTTTCAGGAATGATTGTTCAATTTCCTTTACCGGAAAAACTTTGGCCAGATGCCCGTGAGATTGTAAATAACATAAATCCAAATATTGATGTCGATTGTTTGTCCCATATTTCTCTCGGCCGTGTCTTGATGAAAGAATCAAAAATAGTTCCTCCTACACCTGGTGCCGTTTTAGAAATTTTAAAATATCACGGAGTTGATCTTACTGGTAAAAATGTTTGCCTCGTTGGTCGAGGCGACCTTGTTGGAAAGCCCTTGGCTGCCATGTTGATTCAAATGCCCATTACCCTTTCGGTTCATGGGCGATCTACAAAAAATTTAGCTGATTACACCCGACAAGCCGATATAATTATTTCGGGAGTTGGAAAGGCTGGTCTTATTACCGCAGATATGGTTAAGGACGGGGCAGTTGTTATAGATGCAGGCACGGCTTTTTCTGGAGGTAAAACTGTTGGGGACGTCGATTTTGATTCAGTAAAGACAAAGGCCTCAATAATAACACTCGTTCCTGGTGGTGTCGGGCCGATAACCGTTGCTAAACTCTTAGAGAATACCGTAGATCTGGCCGAACATTAATTAATTTTATTTCTTCAATGATTAAAGTCTCGTTTAAAACGGGCTGTTTTTGCTTTGTTCCAGGTCTTTTGATTAAGGATTGAACTTTTAAACTTCTGGTGCTTTACTGATTTTAGGGGAGTATCTTGTCGGCAGTTTGACAAAGGAAGAGGAGAGGAAGGAGCAATGAACAAGCAGGTTCTTCTGGCGGTTTTTCTTCTGGTTTTTACATGTGGGTGTGTTTTCGGAATGCCCGGGACAATGTTTTTGGATTCAGCCTATCAGAGTATTAAAACCACGGCGGCTAATTTAAAGCCTATTTCATTTTCGGCGACACCACTTGTAACATCGTTTAGTATTGAAAAAACGGTTGCGGGGACGAGTTCGGCAACCGGTTGGATCATCGCGGCAAACTGTGCAAATGGCAAAAAAGTATCTATCATTTTTGACACGCCGACAAGCTCACCGATAATCCCGCTTTTGCGTCTGGCTGAAACTTGGAGTGATATCAGTCAGCATTACCTTTACCGGGATAAAGTGAATTTTGTCAATTTGGCCAAAGCTGCGATGTCCACTATCGTTTCCAAATTAGGTGATCAATACTCTCGATGCTTAACAACTGAAACCGAGATTAAACAAGATGATTCCAATAATCTTGCGACTCAAAAGGGTTTGAATATTGTCGTGTCGGGTGGTCCGGACGAGTGGGAAAATTGTCTTGCGGTTTACGACGTCGGAGATAATAGTTCTGCTTCAAAATCTGGAATTGCGACGGGCGACATCATTATTGATGTTAATGGAACTAGCACTTACGTAAAGAGTATTTGGGATTTTGCTAGAAGCCTTTCTTCATCCAAGGCCGAGACGGTCACACTTAATATCATCAGGAAAGTAGAAAATAAATATATTCCGATTCGTATTGTTGCCAAACTCGAGCCGGTCGAGGCCCAACAAATTACCTGGTGGATGGAGAAAGATAATATCGGTGATAAAAATATTGCCTATCTTCATTTGTCTGTTTTTCACGGTAGCGAGTCGAGGGTCTACAAAACACTCGAGGTGGCAGCTCGTGCTTTGAAAAGGGCTGGCGCTGAAAAAATGATCTTTAGTCTAAAAGGAAATGGTGGCGGATACCTTGTTATTGCGAATGCGGTTTTGAGCGCCTTTCTCGGTCCAGGGGTTAAGTGTGTAAGTCTTCCAACAAGTCCAAGCACTAGGGTGTTTACAACGAATCGGGCCAAGCTGTTTGAAGATTGGCCGGTCGCTTGCATTGTCGACGAATATACTGCCTCGGCTGCCGAAATTGTTTCTGGATGTTTGCGAGATGCCCACAGGGCCATTCTTGTTGGGAAAAAGACTTTTGGGAAGGGTATTGCCCAAGACGAATTTGATATTCCGGGTTATTGGAGGATATGGATGACTTGTACCAAGTATTTTACACTTGGCGGTCACTGCCCCCAGGGGTTGGGCTGGATTCCAGGTGTTTTGGTTGGAAATCCGTCTCAAAGGATAGACGGCAGGGATCCATTCATTGCCAAGGCCATTGAGGTTTTGAGTGATTGGCCAGAAAGTATGGACGACATGTCATCAACCACATCAGTATTGTCTACGGTTTCAACAACTCCTTCTTCAAAATAAAATTTTTTATAAAACACAAAGTAATTTTGCCCTACTTCCGGTCTGGAGGTGGGGCGTTTCTCTTTCTTGCTTTTTACTTTTTCAATGCTACTTTAAATTAGGGGGTCTTTGACACAAAGAGAGAGGAGAAGTGAGGAACATGACAAAAAGGATACTTTGCGGCTTTTTTGTTTTAGTTTTGGCCATTTTTTGTTCTGTGCCAGTTTATTCTTTTGATGTGGTAAGCATTAAGGCAGAACATGTAACTACGGAATCGGCTACAATGCTTGTCACTATACGGCTGGAAAGCAAGAGCCTTGTTTCTCTCACGTCGTTGCTTTATTTTGCTCGCGTCTGGAACCAGGTCGAAAATAGCTATATCGACTATGATAAGGTTGATTATGTCGCTCTATCAAGATTTTGTGCCGATCTTTTCGTAAAGTATTTGGGCGATGAAAATTCTTCTTTCATGGAGATTAAAGAAGAAATTGATCTTAAAATTAAGAGAGCGGGACAAACTCTTGGCGTTGGCTTGAAACTCGACGACAGTGAAAAGAACGGTCTTGTCGTCGGAGGCTTTGTTCCTGATAGTTCGGCTATTAAAAGCTCCATTACCACAGGAGACATTCTTGTGTCTGTGGCCGGTAAGTCTATTCTCGGGATGGCTGCCTCCGACGTTACGACGCTTATTCCTGACAAAGAAGGTTCCGTGGTTGCCTTTGAGTTTACTCGTCCTGCTAGCGGCAGTAAACCAGCTACCAAATTTTCCACTGATCTAGTCGTTGGTTCGATTGATAGAGTTGTTTTGTCGAGTAAAATCGTGGGGAATAACATCGGTTATATCAAACTGGATGATTTCGATATTGGTACGGACAGGATAGAGCGTGAACTTAAAGAAATTGAAAAAAAGTTTGGATACTGCGGAGTTCAAAAGAAACTTATTCTCGACTTGCGCGATAATCCGGGCGGAGAAGTAGATGTAGCGCTTGTTTTGATGGGAGCCTTTTTGGAAAAGGGTAAACTCGCGTTTTCTACCGAAGAAGGTAATAGCATTGACGAGTATAGTACAGAGATAGATACAATATTTGGTGGTTGGCAGGTGGTTTGCCTTGTAAACGGTGATTCTGCGTCGGCTTCTGAAATTGTAGCTGGATCACTTCGCGATTCTTTGAGGGTGAAGATCGTGGGTGAAAAAACATATGGAAAGGGCACGATGCAAAGTTTCTTTTCTATTCCTGGATACGGATGTTTGAAATTGACTACGGGTAAAACAATTACGTCCGGAGGGACTTATGTTGCAGATGGTCCGGGAATTGTGCCCGATATTGTTGTCGAACAAAATGACAAAGATCTAGCGATGGGGATTGACCGTCAACTAAACAAGGCTATTGAAATTTTGTCTAACTCTTCTGTGCCGGCAACTACGATTTTGTCTGTCTCTAGTTCTGTCAATTCTTCCCCAAAAACTTCTAGTACGTCAAAATAATTTGTGTTTTTGCTCTGCGCCGTAAGGTGCAGAGCCTTTCTTGTTTTTGCGCTTACAAAATGCTTTCTTTAATAGAGGGGGAGGACGTTGAAAAAAAGAAAGAAGAGCGACGGTTATGGACACAAAAGCCGGATGTGGACGTTGCATGGTGTTTTTCCTGTGTTTGTTGGTGTTTGTTCACCCCGTTTTTCCAAATGGTGAATTTGTTGATTCAGAAAAGATCGCGACATCGGAAGAGTTCTCTAAACCTCCAAAAGATTTTGATTTGAGTCCCGTTTGGAAAACTTGGAATGCCATAAACAGAATTTATGTTAATCGCGATAAGGTAAACAAAGGCAAGCTTGTTGTAGCGGCAATTAACGGAATGCTGAAAACACTTGATGATCCATTGGCCAGATTTGTTTCAACAGTTTCGTTTAGAGTTTTTGCTATGGCAGGTGCTGACAATAATGTCGAAACAAAAATTATTCAAAGTCGGGTAGGCCATATTTCTTTGAAAATTGGGTACATTAGAATCAAGAGATTTGCCCCTGGTTTGTCCAGGCAAATTTCTTTGGCTTCTGATCTTTTTGCAAAGGAAAAGCCAGAGAGAATAATTCTTGATCTCAGAGGAAACAGTGGGGGAATTTTGGAACTGGCAAAGTTTGTGTGCTCGGCTTTTTGCGGCAAAGGCGTTTTGGTTTGTACAAAAGACTTTGGTAATGAAAAAGAAAAAATCTTTACTGATGAAGACCCTCTTTTTTCTAAGATGCCAGACGTTTGTTTAATCAACAAACACA
>JBAZWX010000007.1:13340-18047 GCA_041660145.1 Minisyncoccota bacterium
CAGCTTCAGCAGCCGAAGTGGTTGCAGGAGTGCTAAGCGCAAGGGGAGTTTCTCTTGTTGGGGAAAAGACATACGGAAAGGGGAGTATACAAGTTGCCATCGATATTGGTATCGGGCGGGTGTCTCTAACGGTTGCCTATTATCTCACTGCCAGTGGTCAAAATATTGATAAATTTGGTATATTTCCTGACGTTGAGGTGAGAACCAAAATTTCTGATATTGGCACAAACGGAGATGAGGTCCTTTTGCGTGCTATCGATATTGTCACATTAAAATGAGCATACCATTTTGCGTACGCTTGAGCTTGCCCATTCCTTCGGGGATGGGCCTTTAAATTTTGTTTCCTCTCAGAAATTCTTCCCAGGACATTTTACGCTTGCCTTCGGGCACTACAAATACGGGAACGAACTTGTCGTTTTCTATTTTAGCTTCCAAGATTTTTACACGGATATCTTTTGTCGAAGTTTTAAAGATAGTATAAACACCTGGGTCTGGATTTAGCGCTCGTACCTTACGTTCTGCTAGAGTGACTTCTATACTGTTACCACCTTTAGTTATTAGCTGAGAGTCGATTAGGCCTTCGGGCTTCTCGATTTTTTTAGAAAAAGTGGCCTGAGCGTGGTCCTGTTCTTTTTTGTTACGCAAACTGTCTTGGGGGTCTTTGAGAATTTTGGTTAAAAGTTTTCCTCCTTCCGGCCAAAGTAACGTATTCAGTTCTGAGGCTGTCTCTTTCTCTGTTAGCCTGAATTCTTTCTGGGCAAGGATAGGGCCATGGTCAACTTTTTTATCTAACTCTATTATCGATACACCGGCCAACTTGTCTCCGGCCAAGATGGTTGCCTGAACGGGGCTGGAGCCCCTCCATCGTGGAAGTAGTGACGGATGTACGCAAAGTGCCCCATACTTAGGCAATTTTAATATCTCTTCCGGAATAATTTTTCCATATGCGGCGATAATAAAAAAATCGGATTTGGTGTTTTCAAGTGTCTTGGTGATCTCCGCCAACGTATTTGGCTGTACAAAAGGTATGTCGCGGTTTGTTGCCCACTCCTTTACGTCGTTTGGAGACGATTTTTGCCCACGTCCTTTTTCAGAGTCCGGAGTAGTAACTACAAGTGATGGGTTGAGGCCATTTTCGACAAGTTCGTTAAGCACCATCACTGAGAAGTTTGAACTTCCAAAGAAAATTATTTTCATTTTTTATTTTGTTTTTCTGGAGGGAGAGAAATTACGTCTGTCGCTGTATCGGTAAATAAAACTCCATCCAGATGGTCTGTTTCGTGCTGGAATATTTCTGCCAAAACACCTCCTGCCCCCCTAATAAACCTGTTGCCGTTTTCGTCTAGGGCCGTAAGGGTCACATTTGAGTGTCTTTTTATTTTTCCATACAACCATCTAATACTCAGACATCCTTCCTCAAAAAATATTTTTTTCGATGATCTTTTGATTATTTCCGGATTTATACAAACTAAATGTTCTTTGTGTATTTCTGGTTTTTCTGTTTTTGCATTTTTGGGTCGCCCGATTTCAAATGCTTTTGGGGATACAACAAAAAGCCTTATGGATTCTCCTAGCTGAGGGGCTGCTATCGCTATGCCATCGTCGCACGAGCCAAGAGCCTCTTTCATATCTGCGATTATTTTTTTTATTTTATCAGAGGAAATTTCTTTGGCCGTGAGTATCCTGGCCTTTTTGCGAAGAACGGGGTCTTTTTGTTGGACTATTTTTACCATGTTTATATAGTAAAACTCTTTTTGCCCGAATTTTCAAATATTTTTGTGTAGTTAAATTAGATCTCGTGGTTCTATATCTGTGACAAACCTTGGAGGCAAGTTCTTTAATGTGTCTATCAAATTCATTTCGATGGAGTCTTTGATTGACTCTTTCTCTGGCCAGTCTTGGTGGTCTATTTTGATGAGAAGGTTAGCCGTTACAATGTCGGTACTACCCGTTCCCCCGGCATAATATTTTGTTGGTTTGTATTTTTTTAAAAATGTTTCTAACTCTGTTATTTCTTCCGATATTTTTCCTCGCTGCCCTGTTCGTGATATTTTTATGAGAACAGAAAAAGGAGGGTAGTTTAACTCTTTTCTTAGCTCGAGCTCCTCTCTATAGAAGCCGGCAAAGTCCCCATGGAATGCACGTTCTATAATTTTCTCTTCGGGTTTTCTTGTTTGAAACACGAAGTTTTTTATAGCCAAAAGCCTAGTCCTTGTTACTATCCCGAATATTTTTTCGCTCATTCTGAATTCTGGGACGAAAAATAGTGAGTCTAAAGAAACAACAGCCGTGTTGTCTATTTGTGATGGCAAGTAGGGAATAGCCATGCTTGTGCCAAGAAGTATTGAACCTGGCTCTGATAAAAATTCAGATGCAATTTCTGACGCCTTTTTGTGGTCTGGTGTAGAGTCGCCATCAATCCTAAAAATTTTCTTATTTGGAACGACCTTTTTTATTTCTTGCTCAACTCTCTCTATGCCGACTCCCAATGTTTTTAATCTCCAACCAAGACAGTTGCTGCACTTTCTTTCAGAGGGAGTCTCGGTTTTACATTGGTTGCAAACAAAAATATTTTTGGCGCCGAACCTTTTTAAAGAAAGGGGATAATCACATTTGTCGCAGAGCACAAATTTTCCGCAGTCACAGCAAATAGTTGATGGTGCCAGACCTTTTCTGGCTACAAGCAAAAAACTGTTTTTGTTTCCGGAATTTATAAGTATTTCGCGCAGCTCTTTGCTTATATAAATAAACTCTTCCTTGTTTATAGATCCCTGCGCTATAGAGGGGCGAGAGTTTTGGAGGTTTACAAGGTAATGGTTTGCTGCCGAATTAAATTTTCTTTTAACAGGTAGTACTTGAGTTCCGCCATTTGCCTCGTGCCTGTAGATTGTTTCGATTCTTAGAACAAGGTCTCCTATGATAAGTTTTATACCAAGTTCACGGGCCAGATTTTCGACAAAAATTCTGTTGTCGATAAGAGGTCGGGATCTTGCCTTA
This sequence comes from Minisyncoccota bacterium, assembly GCA_041660145.1. Classification (GTDB taxonomy): domain Bacteria; phylum Patescibacteriota; class Minisyncoccia; order Phycocordibacterales; family UBA12445; genus JBAZWX01. The sequence continues at coordinate 16,338 of JBAZWX010000007.1, forward strand.
TACGCCTCTGAACTTTCCTGTTCCAAAATAATTGTTCCTATGTCATGTCGGGGGAGAGACAAAAACATGGGTGTGCCGATAATAAAAAGAGGTCGTTCCTCGGCTAGCGCTTTTTTCCATCTTTTTAGAATTTCTTTTGGCGTTATCGATCCATGCAAGACTACAATATATTGTTCTATCCCTTTGCCTAGGGTAACGACCATTCGCTCAACGTCCTGTGTGGTTGGCAAACACAAAAATGTCGAAGTTTTTTGGGCCAGAGATTCTCGTATGATGCTACGATAGAAAGAGAGCCTTTCGTCATCGGTTGCTTGGATAAGACGTATCTCGTGTTTTGGGTTTTTTGTTGTCTTGTATGTCTCAATACTTTTTTCTGACAGTGACAAACCTTTTTCTAGAGCGTGCTCGACTATTATTTGTGGAACAAAACTGGCGATTGCCTGCCCCGTGTTTGTCGCAAAGAACTTGGCGGTTTTGTGGGCGGCCTCGACAAATTCGTTTCTTAAAAAACTATTTGGTACAACATCAAGTATTTTTTTAAGTTCAAAATCCGACTTTTTGATGTCTATTTTTGTTTCGGATGCCGCTGCGAGATTTGTAATTATTCCCAGGCTTGTTTTGTTTCGAACCGGAATTTTTACGATGTCGCCGCTTTTTATATCCAGAGAAGTAAAATAGCTTAGCTCTTCTTTAAAAACACCTCGAGATATTGGTATCACAGTTGCTATCTTTACCGAAAGGGCCTGATGGTTGTTGTTTTCTAACTGTGTGGGCAAAACGGGGGAGTCATCGGTATTTTTTTTGTCTGAATCTTTCTTTTCCATCGGCCTAATTTTACCCCAAAAGACTAATGGTGTATGCTTGACAAAGTGCCTTTGTTCTGCTACTCTGGCGCAGGAAACCCAAACAGAATCAACGTTTTTTGACAACTAACGGCTAGATATGGCCGTTGAAAGGACCGGCAAAAAAATGACCGACGAAGAGCTTCTTGCTATGGTCAGATCTGGCGAGGAAACTTGCGCCCCTCATCCGACAGGTGCTGAGCTTTTGGGTGTTTTGTTTCTCGAATTTCAGAAGGCTGCCCGATTCGGACAGATTCCTCGAGGAACTATTTTCGCTTATGATTTGCTGTACACAGATCTTGGTTATTGTCTCGTTTGCCCTTTCGAGGGAGATCTGCGAAAGCTGATCAAGATTGTGCCTCCTGTTCCCATTAAGGCTTCGAACCTGAGTGATCACGAAGTGCAAGACAGGATCAAGTCTATGGATCATATTTTGAAGGCTTATCGTTCTTTGTTCGAAGACCTTTCTGCTAAAGCTGTTTTGCAAGGAGTTAAGAAGACTCACCCCGTTCTTTATGCTTTGAATTGGAGGTCTCTCTGTAACCTTTTCAACGGTATCGTTTACTGGTCTGTGATTATCGGCGTGCTTGTGGTGGTTTACGCGCTTGTCCAACTCGGTTTGGATAAGGCGGGGCTGTATCACTTGCCTGTGCTTCCATCGGTGCCCTCAAGTTGGTACTCCGCGGCCTGGAAAGTTCTTCGTGGCCTTGGCATTGTCTGATAAACAAGAAAAGGAAAGGAGCTCACCATGGACGAAACACTCAGACAAGTCGGAGTTCTTCTCTCTACCATCGTTGCTCTTCTGACTATCAACCCCACCAAGTGGATCCCTATCCTCAGCAAGGCCGTTGACGGAGGCAAGACCATC
>JBAZWX010000008.1:0-17828 GCA_041660145.1 Minisyncoccota bacterium
ACGACGTCTTGACACGTCTTTGTGTATAGTGGTATGGTATTTTGGAAGTGCTGATTTCCAGAAAGGACAGAAGGCTAATGGAAGACGGAGAAAACCAAAAGAACCTTGAAATAACCTTTTTTGATCCAGACGAGTATGAATTGCCAGAAGAAGGGCCTGACCTCGCCCGTGTGCTACTTGCTGACCTCCCATTTGGGTTGAAGGTTGATGTTACTGTCCTCTCTGCCACAGACAAGAGGGATGATCCGCTAAGGTTTGACCTTTCTGATGAGGGAATTACGGCAGACTTCAAAACATCTAATTATGGCAAGTTCGCTGTCAGGACGGTAGCAACTTCTGGTGGCAGGGTGCTTTTTTTCAAGGCACAGCCAAATGGTTTCATTTATCAGGTAGAAGGGATTAATGCCAGTGCTTCTGTCAGTTTTGCTCCATCACTAAGAGGAGACGGCTTTGTCGCCCCAGCGGTTCTGCCTTATAGCGTTGTTGGCGTTGTATTCGTAAACGGACCTAGGGCCACTGCTTTTGAGGTTGGGCTGGATGCACAGCGAAATCGTTTGTTTCCAACGGTTAGGAAAATCACAGATGTACACTACTATGGGACTGTCGGACAAAGTTTACAGATATCACCTGGCAGTTGTGCCAAGAGTTCTGTCTTCGCCCTGAAGTATGTGCTCGGTTTTCTTAAGAGGATTCTCTCGATGTAGTGTCGAGCTAGTTTGGTGAGTTTCCACCCCGGACCATTTGGTTTCGGGGGATTTTCTTTTCCACAGCATTAAAAGACCTTCGGACACCCCGTGGCATAATGAATGCAGGTTTTAGTAATAATGAATAAAATAAAAATGGATTTATTTTCATACTCAGGGAGAATGAATAGGGCTAAGTACATAAGCTACGCATTGATTGCTAGCATAGTGGCGTGGGTATTAACTTATGTTCTACGTTCTTTTGTGGTTGTTTCTGGGTTAATTTCTTTAGCGTTTCTCGTTATAGGCTCGATGCTTGTTGTTAAAAGGCTTCATGACATAGAGAGGCCGGGTTGGCATTTCTGGCTTTTCTTGGTTCCTTTCTACGATATTTATCTAGGCATCCTACTTTTGTTTAAGAAGGGGACGGCAGGGGTGAATGGTTATGGCCCGGATCCTCTCGCTGGTGTTTAGACATAGGCTTAAGGTTTGTCGTGCTCTCTAAAATAGAGACGACCCAGCTCCATTTAGTGTGGAAGATGGAATCTTTGTGCTAATCTGAAAAGATGGAACCCACTATAATTTTTGAAGACAAAGATGTCTTGGTGATAAACAAGCCTGCAGGTATCTCTGTGCATGGTGATGGTGCACGCGAGGAAGCGACGATAAGTGACTGGGTTTTAAAAAATTATCATGAAATGGCAAATGTAGGTGAGCCTCTTTTGGTTGGAGATAAAAAAGTTTTACGTCCAGGGGTTGTACATCGTCTCGACAAAGACACGAGTGGCGTCCTTGTCTTGGCCAAGGATCAACCGGCCTACTTATTTTTAAAAGATCAGTTTAAGAAAAAAACTTTAAGGAAAACTTACATCGCTCTTGTTTATGGCCAAGTTAAAGATCGCGAGTTTGTGATAGAAAAACCCATCGGGAGAAGTAGGGGGGATTTCAGACTTAAGGCCACCCCTCCATTTATAAGAGGAGAAGAGAGAGAGGCAAAAACATCTTTTACTGTCATAAAAAACTATAATGATTTTACGTTGCTTGAGGCCAGGCCGCTAACCGGGCGTACACATCAAATAAGAGTTCATTTAAAGTCTATCGGTCATCCAGTTGTTTGCGACAAACTTTATGCCAAAGGCCGTCAGTGCTTACCTGAAATGGGTACACAAATGCTTCACGCAAAATCTATAGAGTTTACTTTGCCAAATGGTACAAAGATGATGGCTGAAGCCTCTATCCCAGATAATTTCGAGCAGGCCCTTGCGCATATTGATTCTATGTGATAAATTAAGCCAGTAAAAATAACCCGAACTAATCATGAATTTTACTCCAATTGACGCACAAGCCAGGAAAAATATCGATATAAGACCAGGCGATTTGGTGCGTGTTTCTCTAAAAATTAAAGAAGGTGATAAAACCAGAATTCAGGTATTTGAAGGTATGGTCATCGCAAAAAAGCATGGGACCGAAGCTGGTGCCACTTTTACTGTCAGGAAGATCGCTAGCGGAGTTGGCGTCGAAAGAATTTTCCCACTTTTCTCTCCCTCTATAGAAAAGATAGACATCGTTAAGCGTTCAAAAGTTCGCAGGGCCAAGCTTTACTACATAAGGAGAAAGGCCTCTAAAGAAGTTAGTCGTAAGATGAGAAAGGAGAGGTTCGCCAAGGTTGTAAAGGAAGAGGTGGCTGCCGAAATATCTGCTCCAGTAGAAGCGTCTGCTGAATAAAAATAAAAAGTGTTTGAAAACAAGAATGCCCGGGGATCCGGGTGTTTTTGTTGAAAAATGATTGCACGTTGTCTATAATCAGTGAGTTAGTGTTGCGCGGGTGGCGAAGTTGGTAGACGCACTACCTTGAGGTGGTAGCGCCCGCAAGGGCATGGAGGTTCGAGTCCTCTCCCGCGCACAAAACAAAAGAACCGGATGCGTGAGCATTCGGTGACTTTGTTTTGAAGCAGCGAGAGGGACGAGAACGCCGGAGCGCTGCCCCGAGACCAACGAGGGGCCGCGAGGCGGTGCCTAGCCCGAACCGAGTGACGGCGAGGTGAGAGGCGAAGGAGAGTCCTCTCCCGCCTGCCTGTGCAGGCAGGCGTACCAGCCTTCGCCAAGGCTACGGCCTGGCAAGACAAAGACAAATGAGCTGGGCATAAAGTGCCCAGCGGTGTTTATAATTTGCTATAATCGAAAGATATAATATTTGGTATGATCGACCTAAAAGATTTACAAAATAAAATTTTCGAGAACAAGATTAAAAAAGGTTTCAACACAACAAATGTTGAACGCGAGTTTTGTCTTATCCAAACAGAACTTGGGGAAGCCATAAGGGCGTACTATAAAAAACTTCCAGATTTGGGTGAAGAGGTCGCTGATATCTTCATATATCTTTTGGCTCTTGCCAAAATGCTCGACGTTGATATCGAGAAAGAATTGTTAAACAAGGTAGCAAAGAATGAACGTAGGGAATATAAAACAATAAACGGGGTAATGACAAGGACAAAAGAAGGTTAATCTTCTATAATCTATATATGTCTAAAGAAAATCCGTTAGCATCAAGTGATAAAAAAGCTTCTCCAGTGGAAAAGAACGCACCAGCAACTGGTCAAAACCAAGAGGTTGATTTGTCCCCAGAGACTAGGCTCAGAAAAGGAAAGGTATTAGCGGATTTAAAAAAAGGGTTTAAGGTTACCGTAATAGATTCTGCTGATCCGTCTCGTTGTGTTGTTGTGGAAGCTAAGCCAGGGGATTTATCGGTAGCAGACGATACAAAACTTTTACAAGGGGAGTGGATTAGATCAACTGCCCATGCCGTGACAAGATATGGGGACGATCTATTTTTTCCCGAGGCGGAAGTGGCCTTTGCTCCCGCTGGACCAATGGATTTTCGTGACGACTATTCTAGAAGTGAATTACAGGTGCGAAGGCGTAAGGCGGTTCCTGGATCTGGGGTTAAGGGTGCGACCACTTTAGAGCGATGGGAAAATAGCGCTTCGACAAATTTTGAAGAAAGAGAAACATATAGAATACAGGCCAACCGAGGGGGAGAATTATCTGAGGTTGAGTTTTGGAGGAGGTATAACTCGTCATCTGTTGATATTGAGGCCACAAGAGAATTTTTTGATTTTATTAAACAGGAGACGATAAAACATCATCCCAGCTCTAGGATTATTTTTGATTGGCACGAAGGGCAGAGCCAGAAACCAGAATCGCAGTTGGAAGAAGGAGAGAAACAAATTGGCCAATAGGTCGGCCTAGATCTGGACGAAGTGCCTCAAAATCTGTTATAAATGAGAGGTCACTTTTACTCGCTGCGTGCTGGCAGGTAAAAAGTGATTTATATGGTGCCTATGGTGTAGCGGTAACACAGGTCCCTGTGGAGGATCTATCTCCGGTTCGAATCCGGATAGGCACCCAAGTGGGAATTTAACTAATAAAACATTATTTGATAGGGGTTTTTCAGTTCTAATATTTTCAATTTTGGTTCTAGCTAGATATACTTTGGATATGGAAATAAAATCACAATATGAGCATAGAGGGAAAATCTACAAAGCCACTTATATAGACGGGTGCCCATCAAGAGGCGGAGTGCATTCTTATTGTTTCTATAACGACAAGTTAGTACTTGTTAGCCACAAGAAGGATAATAATTGGACACCGCCAGGGGGAGGTATCGAAAAAGGAGAAACGTATGAGGAGGCAGCGATAAGAGAAATAAAAGAGGAATCAAACATGAAGGTGGTTAAGATGAAATGTATTGGCTACATAGACGTTGAAGTGCAGGGGGAAGATAAAAGAGAAAGACAGTATAGAATGTGTTGCATTGTTGAGCCATACGGAGATTTTGAATCAGATCCAGATAACGATATATTCGCTATCAAACTGATTGACCCAAAGGAATATAAAGAATATATAAAATGGGGAGAAATCGGAGACTATCTCATGAAAAGGGCTTTAGAGATGAAAGTTGCCTTCGATAAGGAATTGAAATAAAACAATATTTAATATTTGGTAAAGTTTAAGTATATACAGAGTATTCAGAGGCAGGGTGGAAAATAGGAGTATAAATACTTGTGTTATTTTCCTCTTCAAAAATAGTTCTAATTTCCTATACCATGGCAACAATGCTATCTTAAGCATATTTTATATTTTAATTTGAGATATACCATGTCTTTGTAGAGGATGAATTTTGTCTCGCATGTCACTCTACATCTCGCAGCAAAACTCCTTCTGGTTTGCTATGATTCTATTGTCATGAACAAAAGAAAAATAATTTCATTAAACGAAAAAGTAATATCAGAGTCTAGAGAAGAGCTTGCCCCTTTGGAGAAAGACGGAAAATATGTTTTTCATGGCAGTCCGGTTTTGCTTGATAAACTAGAACTTAGACAGCCTTTTACCTATTGCGAGGAGACAGGTAAACAAGAGAAACACGGAGAACCGTCTATCTGTGCTACTTCCTTTGTCGACATTGCGATTTTTCGCGCTATTGTTAATAAGAATAATGCACCAATAAAAAAATATACCAGCGAATTTGGTAACCATGAAAACAAAAAGGACAAGCCGGGGCTTTATTTTAAGATGACTCCTGAAACCGTGAAGGAGATAAAAAACAAAGTTGGTTATGTTTACGTTTTTGATAGGAGCTTTTTTAAAAAGTTTTCAAACATGGAATGGAGAACCAACAAAGAAATAGTACCACTGCAATCTATACAGGTTTCTTTTGATGACTTGCCTGAGTTTGACGAAGTCCCATACGAATTTTAGTAGCCAGTGAACATTGAAGTGTCCCGAGTAAATCGAGGGGCACGCAAGTGACGGCTCTGAGGTCTTGCCCTGACAATATTTGATATACTAATGGTTATGGAATATAAAATACGCTCAGCAATAGTGTCAGATGTAGAAGATGTACAGAGGCTTCGCAAAGAAGGGTGGCAAGATAATTATGTTAATGAAGAGACAGGTGTGACAAAAGAACTATTAGTTAATAAGTTGGCCAAACTTCCCGCTTCTCAAGAAGATAAAAATTACTTTATCAACACACTTTCTAAACCAGAAAATAAAGACAAGAATCTTGTCGCTGCTAGTGATGGTGGAGTGATCGGAGTTGCTCTATATGAAACACTCGAAAATGGTGACGGATACATTGGTGTTTTTATTGACAGGGGATATAGAGGTCAGGGCATCGGCACAGATTTATTAAAGGAACTTATAAAGCGTACGACGAATAACCTGATGGTAGAGATTTTTTCAAAGAATCCTAGCCGTAAGTTGTACAAAAACCTTGGTTTTGTTGAAGATGGCCCTATTGGTAAGTGCTACTTTGACAAAAATATATATTTACCAACCCAGAAATTGATTCTCCACAGAAAATAAATAGACATTTGCCGACCTTTTTGTAAGGAAATTTTAAATTTGCACGTTTCTTATGAAAATTTTTTGTCGAAAACAAGTAAGCCTCTTCCTGCGTAATTTGATATACTTGCGACATGAGTAACGAGGCTTTAAACAGTAAAATTAGTCCTTCTGAAGTGAAAAAGGAAGTTCCTGTTGTGGAAATAATGCCTTCTGCTACTTTTACGGTGTCAGATATCGAGCATGATGAAAGCGGTCGAATGTACGATAAAGAATTTGCTGATCGGGAAAGTGACGGACTGTGTTACTTTGAGCAACGCGGGATACAAATGTTTGACGGAAGACCCTTTGAAAGCCGGGGATTCGTAGAGTGTCACGCGTTACTAGTCGAGTCTCCTAAGGCTTTAAGCTGGTCGCACGTAGAGCCGAACGGAATCAACGGTAACCAAGCGCGTGTGTTAAAAAAATTTTTTTCTGGGCTAGGTCCAGTGCAGGCAGTTGTTGTACAAGGAAAGGCGGCATTTCGGCCAGAAGATTCTTGGTATCATCTTGGCCAGATGAAAATAGATTGCGCCTCGAAGAACGTAATTAACGCCCCCGTTGGGGTTGACGGTCGTTGGGGAATTATTTGCAATCAAGCAAGGGGCAAGATTTTCGTGGCGGGACGAGCAAAGGAAGGAGGATATAACGTTAATGAATATTCTGTTTCTAGTATTTTTTCTGAAGAAGAAAACGCAAAAGCCCAAAAATTGTTTGAATCTCGTGACTACATGCCACTGGGATTTAGATTTTTGGAGAAGTATTTTAGTGAACGTAAATTTAAAATAGGGGAGTATTCTCTTTGGGAGAAGGTAATTGACGTCGATGAAGACCCTAAAACTATTTTCACTCCACAACAGGAAGAACAGCTGTTTGTTTGGAATCCGCGAGACGGGCTTATCGAAATGGATTATTCTAATCAGGGCTCGTTTGCTGATTTGGTCCGAGAGTATTGGGTACCGCCGACAAGCTTGCTCGTAGTTAGAACCCTCCTGGACAAAAACATGGATCCGAAATTTATGAAAGGATATATAAGTGGTGGAACTATTGGCTCCGCGGTTGTGTACGAAGTCCGCTCAGAAGATCTGTATATGTCTTACATTTTAAGAAAAAAGATAACCAATGAACAAATGATGGAGATGTGGAAACAAAACGAAAAGTATAGGCAGCCAAGATCCGGTTTGGAGAATCCCAAATAAATCGAGGAGTAACCGTGCTTGTTATCTGAATTGTATCTTTGATCTACATATTAAATTTTACTCTGTTACAATTTTTCCATGGAGATAGATGCAGAAATTAAAAAAGAACTTGAGAGGGTGACTTCTCTGTCTGATTCGCAGCCAAAGTGCGGCGCGATTATTGCGAAAGGGAAAAATATTCTTAGTCGCGGTTTTGCCTTTAAAATGGCGCCTGTCCCAGAAAACGAACTTCTTGTAGCCCATGCCGAGGAATCCGCGCTTCTTGATGCTCTAAAAAGAAGTGTCGATGTGTCGGGTGCCGATATTTATGTGCTTTTAATTAAGAAGACTGGAGAGATAAGATATACGGACGCGTCATACTGTTGTGTCGTTTGCAGCCGATTGCTAAAACAAACAAACGTGGCTAGTATTTTTTACCCGATACCAGGTGGCTGGGCCAAGGATACTGTCGACGGAATGTTTTCTAAGGCAGTTAAACGAGTGGAAGAAACCAACCAAGATAAATAATTAATGGAAATATTTGATAGAAAATATGCAGGCGCGTTACTAGTTACATCTCGTGGCGGGGTGTTAATGCAGCGACGAGATGACAAAATTGGTATTCAAAATCCTGGTCTGGTGACAACTTTCGGGGGTTTGGTTGAAACTGGGGAAAAACCGGAACAAACTTTATTAAGAGAATTAAAAGAGGAGGTCTCTTTATCTCTTTCTGCACAGGACGTTTCTTTTTTTAAAATATTTAATAAAAATAAGGAAACACACGGGGAGGACACAACTTGTTATATTTATTTGGTTAAGAATTTTGATCAAGGGACGATAGAGGTGAGAGAAGGACAGGGATATATAGAGGTATCAAAAAACGATGATCTAAATAGGGTTAAATTATCTAGATTAGCCAGGGAAATTCTAGAGGAATATTTTCATTGTGAAAGTTAGAAAGCCTATTTTTAATGAAAAGGATTTAAGGGATGGTTTTTTACCAGAGCCTCCGTTAATTGACCTAGAGAATATTCGTCTTGTTGAAGGAAATCTCGAAAACAAAATAATTGAAGAGATAAAAATCAGCTCGAGTGTTATAAATAAGTTTTCCCTGCAGTCTTCAAAAGTAAAAGAAATAAAAATAATTGATTCTTGTTTAAACAGTTCCAGTTTTGCCGGTGCCACTATAAATCAGACATATTTTGAAAGGACGATAATTTCCAAAAGCCGATTTCAGGGAGCACAGTTTATGGATTGCGTTGCTCACGATGTTGTCATAGAAAAATCTAAATGTACCGGAGTATCTCTTAGGTTCGCTAAACTAAAAAGTGTAGTTTTTATAGATTGCGATCTAGAAGGTGCAGATTTTCTGGGGGCCAACCTGGAGGATGTTCTTTTTAGAAATTGCAATCTGAAAAATTCTCAGTTTTCTCAATCAAAATTGAAACACGTTAGTTTCAAAGAGGCCGATATAAAAGGAATATCAATAGACAAAAATTCTTTTGGGAATATCACCGTAAACACCGGTCAGGCTATTTATCTCGCGTCTCTTTTGGGTCTAAATATAGAGGACTAGACAATGCTTTGAGTCAGTCGAAAATAATGCTAACGTAAATACGAAATGTCATTTCTACCAGAAAATTACAAAGGCCCCAATTATTTTGATGTGATTGTTGTCGGCGGAGGGCCATCCGGGATGATGGCGGCTGGGCGTGCTGGCGAAAGAGGGCGCAAGGTTTTATTGCTTGAGAAAAATAAAAAACTTGGCGAGAAATTGAAAATTACCGGCGGAGGAAGGTGTAATATAACCAACGCAACTTACGATATCCGAGCGATGCTCGCCAACTACGGTGACTCAGAACAGTTTTTATATTCTCCATTTGCGCAGTTCGGGGTGAAAGACACATTTACCTTTTTTGAATCCCGTGGGTTGCCGTTGGTGGTAGAAGCACGTGATCGTGCTTTTCCAAAAACAGAAAAAGCAGAAGACGTCTTTGCCGTAATGGAAGAATATATGAGGAATAATAAAGTTGTTGTCCGTACAGGATGCTCGGTAAAAAAGCTTATCGTTGAAAATGGGAAAATAGTCGGAGTACAGACAAAAACTGAAAAAATCTATGCTGACTCGGTTGTCTTGGCCACGGGTGGATCTTCACATCCAGAAACTGGTTCAACAGCCGATGGGTTTTCTTGGCTTTCGAACGTTGGGCACAAGGTGTCTGCCCCAAGCCCAGACGTTGTACCTCTTGCTGCCGCGGAAAAGTGGATCAAAGATCTTTCTGGCACCTCTCTTTCTTTTATGAAGATATCTTTTTATCTGGATGGTGTGCGAAAATTTTCGAAACTTGGCAAAGTTCTTTTTACTCACTTTGGTCTTTCTGGACCATTGATTCTAAATAGCGCAAAAGAGGTGGGGGCTCTTCTTCGTGCAGGTGTTGTTACCGCAACCATCGACGCCTATCCAGACACAGATTTGGGCGCGTTGGATAATAGGCTCGTCAATATTTTTGAGAAGAACAAAAATAAAGATTTGAAAAATATTACTCAAGAGTTTATGCCAGATGGAATGGAAGAAACGATATTCACTATTTTTCCAGAACTGGACGGTAGCAAAAAAGTTCACAGCATATCAAAAGAAGAGAGGAAAAAAATCGTACACGTGTTAAAGGCTCTGCCTGTTACGATAACTAATCTAATGGGTTTTGACCGCGCTGTGGTAGCGGATGGTGGGGTTGCACTTGAAGAGATCGACATGAAGACCATGCGTTCAAAACTTTACGGAAATCTTTATGTGACCGGGGACCTTCTTAACATAAACAGAAAATCTGGCGGTTTCTCCCTACAACTTTGTTGGACAACTGGCTTTGTGGCGGGAAGTAACGCATAGTTTTTTAAAACAATGAGAAGAATACTTCTAATTTTTGCCATCGCGTTCATTCTTAATGTGGTTTGGGAAAATTTTCATTCTTTTTTATACGACAATTACAAAGGAGGGGAAATTACTGAGCTCATTCTTTTGAGAGCCGCGCTTTTTGACGCTTTGATTATTTTGTTTATGGCTTTGCCGTTTTTTGTTTTTTCTTTTTTGCAGGACAAATTTTTGGCCGTAATTATTGTGGGTTTTGTTTTGGCTGTGTTTATAGAATGGTGGGCCTTGGACACGAACAGATGGTCATACAATATTTATATGCCCATAATCCCGTTTTTGTCAGTTGGACTAACCCCGGCAATACAACTTGGTCTGCTCGGTTATTTTTCCATTAAGATACAGAAGTTTCTCTGAACCTGGTATACTTCTCTTATGAAAATACTTTTTGTGTGTAGAGGAAATGTCGGCAGAAGTCAGATGGCTGAGGCCATTTTTAATACTCGTGCGGGTAGCGAGCATCGGGCCTTTTCTGTTGGGACGATGACGCGGGATAAAGACGGAGAAAGTTCTTATGGTAAGAGCTTGCAGGAAATGGAGGCGGCAAAAGAGGTCCTTGTCTCTTTAAAAGAACTAGGGATTGACGCTAGCGCCAACAAAGTTGATCAACTTGACGAACAGATGATGCAAGACGCCGATATCATTATTGCGATGTCTGAAGATTATGCGACTCCTGATTTTTTGAAGAATTCAGCGAAAGCCCGTTATTGGGAGGTTCCGGACCCGAAGGGGATGAACCAAAGTGATACAAACAAAGTCAGAGATAAAATTATTGAATACGTCGACGCGTTAATTGATGAAATTAAGGCGGGCAAGGGGGTATAACTTTTCTAAAAAGATATATAAAAAAATGGCCCAGCTTTGGTTGTGCTCGTTTTGTCTTTGGGAGACAAAAGCATAACTTTGGCTGGGCCGTTTAATTTCCGGACCGATCAATCACAAAGGACTTCATTGAGTAAACCTTTGTACCAGGCGGCTGAAAAGAATCCAACAAATACCCCTGGCATGAGGTAAATCGTGGCTGGTTGTGGAGACTTAAAGACAAAAAACAAAGAAAGGGCAATTACTGATCCTGCAACGTATCCCAAACATGCTCCTATCGCAAGGCTTGGTGCCTTGTGTTTTAGGGCTTGTCTCATGGCGTATACTACGATGAAACCAGGGAGGACGATGTCGCCTAGCCCCATGCAAAATAGTGTTTTGCCATCGAGTGACAACGACTTGGGGATCATGATCAGAGCCGGGATGACAGCTTTTCCGCCGACTGTCAGACCTCCGGCGACTTTCTGCATAAGCCCCGTGCCAAAGACCATTAGTGCATCATAAGTCATGATTCCCAAAGTTATGACAGCACATTGTTTGAGTTTGATGTTTCTGTAGGCTACAAAAAAGTGCATTGCGACGCAGGTTTCTGCCAGGTCGATCGTTATCCAGTTGGGGTAGACGAACCAACCAAGATTTATGGTTGCAGAAGTTGTCACACTAATTATTCTGGACACAATTTTTCCGGTGTTGAAGTGACTAATTAGATCATGGCTGAGCTCCTCGGTGGACAGCAAAAAAATTATCAATACCAAAACTCTGAGACTGGCCCCGATGAAAATAAGGAGATATGCAACAGAGAGGAAAAAGATAAACCTGATGACGAGTTTACAAGATTGGCGTGCAACGTCCGATTTTGTTTTTGCTTCACTGGCGAGTTTGCCCTCTGCCACCTTATCGGCAATTCCAGAAAAAGCGATATATCCAGAGATGGCGAAAAAACAAACAATGGCCAGTTGCTCGATGCAAATAATGGTTATCGTTGGCAGTGCGCTCATTCTTGTCCCTCCGTGTCTTTTTGATTGTCGAAGTCGCTTTCATTGCGACCCGCTTTCGTTTGTCTGTTGATGATCAAGTGGATTGGTGAAATGCGGGAACTATTCTAAGTTACTTCTACCACAATGGAGGCGAATATGCCAATAGAGTCGATCTAAATATTTGCGTCGAGAAAAAGTTGTATAATGAAGTCCATGAATATCCCTTTGGCTATATTTTTCTTTCTGATTTACTTTATTGTGGTCGTGGCGATTGGTATTTATCAGTCCAGGCACGAAAGCGAAGAAGGCTTTATGATGGCCGATCGTCAGGTTCATGGATCTCAGTTGGTTGCGACACTAAGTGCCGGTTTTTTTGATGGAGCCACTCTTGGAATTTATACCGCGTATGTTTATCAGTATGGTTTTTCGGCTATCTGGTTTTTTGCCGGTACAATTTTAGGATTTGTTTTACTTTTTAAGTATTCTCCTAGGATTAAATCTAAGGCTGATGAGTTTGGGGTTTATTCCATGTCAGAATATTTTTACCGGGTGTTTGATAAGAAAAACGGTATACTTTTTTCTGTTTTTTTACTGATTAATTATCTCAGTTTGCTTGCTGTTAATTTGATTATTGCCGGTAAAATATTTTCGGCTGTTTTTCCTGTGTCTTACACAGCAGGAGTGGTCGTGGGCGGGGTAGTGATACTAAGTTACTTACTTCTGGCGGGATTTAACGCGGTAATTAAAACAGACTTTTTTCAGCTTTTGATAATGTTTTTAATGACTTTCACAGTTGGCGCTGTTTTACTAGGCAAATCGGCTGTCACCATATCTGATCTGACTATTTTTAACATACCTAGTGGAGACGCCATCGCCTTCCTTGTAATTGGATCTTTGCTTGTCTTTATAGATCCTTCAGTTTGGCAGAGAATGTTTGCGGCGAAGGACGAAAAATCTTTGAGACACTCACTTTTATTTGCTCCGATAGTACTTTTTATTTTGGGACTGGTTGTTAGCGTGGTGGGCTTGGTGACTAAAGAGTTTTTTCCCTCGATCTTACCAGAAAACGCCCTTGTTGTTGGTTTTACTAATTTGTTGCCACTTGGCTTCAAAGAACTTGGCATTGTGCTTCTTTATGCAGTTTCTCTTTCCTCGTCGGACACTATAACTTTTGTTATCTCCTCAATTTTTACTCGGGATCTGAAAAACTACACTCGCAGATTTAGTGAGGAATCGATGAAAAAGTTAAGTCGAGTGTTTATGGTTCTGAGCGTTTTGGTTGTAATCTTTGTCGCTACTATTTATCAGGACATTATAACTCTTGGTTTTTCATTGTCGGGTGTAATAATTGCCATTGTCCCAGTGGCACTTGGCTCACTTTATTGGAAGTTGAATAATGAGGCAGTATTTTACAGTTTGCTTTTAGGTCTTGCCACGATAGTTATTCTTCTGGCAACGAATAACGTAACTCCTCAAACGGTTATATATTCTTTTCCTGTTACGTTAATTTCTCTTTTGGTTTTCCATCTGATCGCCAAGGCGAGCGCACGGGTCGCAAAAACTAATTAAAAAATGGCCGGACCATGGGTCCGGCTGAATAAGGGGAGGGGAAAGGAGCGAGAGCGGCTGTAACAAAAATTCTAAAAGTGAAATGCGCGATGCTCGGCAAGCTGCTTTTCCATGTCCATGGAGAGGTTGTAGACTTCCATAACCTTCTGCATGTTGGAGCCGTTGTGTTCTGTATATACTTCGTGAACGTTTTGTTTCTTGGTAACAAATACAGGGTAATCTTCCCATTCAAATGTGTCACATACAACGATCAAGTGGGTTGCATGCATCTTCTTGCCCCGGATGAACCACTCGCGGATCATGTTTTGCGTTGTTGCCACTGTCACCACCTCCATGGTGTTTTGCATGATTCAACGTTCTGTCTTTTTCCAGTATGCTTGCTGTTCAAAAATAACGTTGGATAAAACAGAAAAATGTGTTGGGTGGATATGCGGGGTAGTAACAAGTTGTTATTTTTGGTCGTAGGTGTACTATAAAAATGTGTTGTAAAAAACAGCACTTTTAACAAAGCAATGGACATAAAACAATTTTTTAATAGTATAGGGCTTACAAAAGATGAAACATCTATTTACCTTACTCTTCTTGAGCGTGGCCCTAAAACTGTTGCCGAAATTGCAAATTTGGCAATGTTAGATCGATCGACTGTTTATCGTTTGGTACCAGTTTTGTTGGAAAAATCGCTTGTCTCGGTCGTTCCAAAAGGGAAGAGAACTTCGTATGCGGCAGAGCCACCAGAGAAATTGCAGTTTTTGCTTGGACGATTAGACAAAGAGTTTGAAACTATTTTGCCAAGGCTAAAAGAGAAATATCCCGACAAAACGGTTCGTCCACTCGTTAAGTTTTTAGAAGGAAGGAGGGGGATAATTGCGGTTTACGACGATATTGTTACATCTTTGAAACGAGGCGATACTTTTTATCGATACAGCTCAGCAAAAACAAGTAAAAAACGTGGATGGTATGTTTCGCCGTCTTATGAAAGCGTGCGTGATTCAAAAAGACTTGAACGTTACGTTATAACAAATACTAAAACCAAGGGGAGAAAGGTGCCTCGCCTGGAACGATATATTAAGAACGTTCCTGAAAAATTTGATCTCTTTGAGTTCGATATAACCCTTTTAATTTATGGTCCGAAGATTGCCTTTGTCGATTACAACAGCGAAACGGCTGTTATTATAGAAAATCCTGTTATTGCCAGTTTCCAGAAAAAACTTTTTCAACTTTTGTTTAGCTTCCTTTAAAAATTGTCGTAGCGGCAGACGTTTGTTATTATTCTCTTCATGGAACAATATGCCGGGCTGGAACGTAACCCATATCCAACATACGAGCATCTTAAAGAAGGGGTTAAGCCTCTTGTAACCTGCGTCGGTACCATAGAGGAATTTATAGATAACCCAGAAATCCAGTTGTTGTATAAGACTGTGCTGCCGCTAGTTGGTGACAATCTCGATAATGTAAATTATTTTGGAGAAGTGAAAGAATTGGAAAGTCATGGTTTTAAAACGCCATCAGTAGATAGATCGTATGCAATTTCTCCAGTTGACAGTAAAAACAAGGTTTCAAAAGGGCTTGTAAATTGCACAGGGGTCGTTGCCATTGGATTGGACAGTACGACGGGCGAAACGATATCTTTCATGAGTCACGAAAACCCGCGATATTTTTTGGATGGTAACAGGGCACAGGTGATGGATTTTATTAACGACTTATGTGACACGCTTGAAGAGATAAAAGCAAGATCGGAGAAAGGTACTGTTGACGCAAGTATTGTTGGTGGTAACTATTTTTCAGACATCGATGGCCGTGGTCGCAAACCAGTTTCTTTTGCCCGGCGCTATGTTTCGTCTATAAAACTTTTGAGTAGCAAGATAGAAAAAGTTTTGGGTTTTAGGCCGACTGTTATAACGGGACCTAAGACGTTTGTCGATCCAAGAGGGGACATGGTTTATTTAGATAACAATAATAGAAGAATTTATTTAGTCAGGCCGCAAATCGGGGAGAAGGTGGGGGATAAAATCATCGGGAACAATACGACAAGCTCGTACGATCCTAAAAATATAGATCAGGAAAAAGAAAAATGGCCCAATATCTCCTGGAAAGACGTTTTGCCCAAAAAGGAGTAATTGCTTTTCTGTATATTAACCAACCAGTGTGAGGGTAGAGGTTTTATATTTTCCCGTGCTAAAATTACTTTATGATTATAGAAACACTAAGGTCTTACAGAATTGGGCCATTTGCCATTTTCGATTTTGCAGTCTCATACATCGCTGTTTATTTTTTGGCGCCTTATCTGTCTAAGCTTTTTGCTTACATAGGGATAAGTATCAACCGTGAACAATGGTTATGGTTAACCTTGCCAATCGCTTTGGTGGCGCATTTTATTTTTAGACCAGATACTCCGTTTACAAAAATGTTTCTTGACCTTTCAGGCGGATGGACCGCTAAATTGGTTATTATTCTGATGATTGTAATGGCGTACGTTCGCCGCTGATTACAATCCCATGTCTTTGGCTATTTTGTATCTTTGGTAGGCCTCCTCGAGTTTGTAGTTTTTTGCTACAGTTGACAGGTTATACTTGTCTATCAAAGCCCTTGAAGCAGACTCACCGCTTGTTGCTTGTTCCGGTGTTTGTCCCGAATCTCTATCACTGAAATAAGCAGTCATAGTTTCTCTTAATTGGCTATGGGAAACTATTGTGCCTCCAATATTTCTATCTATAGACATCTGGCCTTCAATTTTTGATATCAATACCTGTTCTGGTTTTCGGAAAAGATTTGGGAAGAAGCTTAACCCTCCGGATATGACATTTATAGTGCCACGCCCTGCCCTTGTTGTAAGAGAGGGGTTTGTGGCTTCTGCGACAGTGTTGTAGAAATGTATTCCATCTACCGTAAACATGATGTAAGGCCCACTTTTTATAATGCCTATTTTTACTGCCTTACTACCTTTTTGATAATTTGCTTCAATAATTTTTCTTGAGGCAGAGTCGTTGCTTGTTTCAAGCTCGTTCATCGCCTCGTT
Source organism: Minisyncoccota bacterium (assembly GCA_041660145.1). Taxonomy (GTDB): domain Bacteria; phylum Patescibacteriota; class Minisyncoccia; order Phycocordibacterales; family UBA12445; genus JBAZWX01. The sequence continues at coordinate 16,557 of JBAZWX010000008.1, forward strand.
TATGTTTTCGTTACTATATTCTGTTAATCCTGTGTTTTCTATGTACGCTTCACAAGGAAATTCTGCTTTGTTTAATCCGGCGTAGGCACCAAATGTTTTTTGGATAGGAGACAAACTGCCTTCAACTAGCCGGTAGCCTGGAGCACAGGCGCAATAGCCCGACTTGCCTTTTTGCACAAACACGTTGTTTTTTTCAGTCCGACAGTCGGATGAATCTATTTGTACCGTTGTCACTCCTTCCTGGTCATCTTCCGAAGTGTCGTTGCCCGCATCATTTACAGGTGGAACTGGGGTGACAGGTTTTGTAACCGGTGGTTTTGGTTTTACTGGGGCGGCAGCTGGTTTCGGTTTTTCCCCAGACGAATTATTAAGGCGTGAACGTAGGTCTCCTCCTATGTTCAGATTGACGTAGGGAGAAAACGTTCCCTTTAGTAACTGCCATGAATCTGGCATACCTTTAGCCTCGCTCGATAAAATTGTAACCTGTGAGCCTTCTTTGCCGTCATCCGTCCAACTGGTTGATCCTTCCTGCAAACTTACTCCTTTCAAATTTAGTACGCCAGAAAAAGTGTATTTAACATATTCTCCTTTTGTTCCCTTTATTTGCATGTCGGCTCCCACGAAAGTACCGTTGATGTACCACCAGCCGGTATCAGGGTTTCTTTTCAGGGTTCCTTCTATAGATAGGGAGTAAGTCTCCCAAGATGTAACTGTTGATGTTCGGCCTTCAACTTTTCCGGTAATTGGATCAACTGTAAATTTGAAAAATTTTATACTATATGGGCCGGGTGCTCCATTAATGGTCAAGCTTGTGTTCTCCAGGTCTATTTTGGGAGCAGCTGTTAATACATCGGCGTTGGCTGCTAACGTTTTGTTTGGAGCCAAACAGACAAAAGCGGCTATCAACAAAACAGCCATAGATAAATTCGTAATTAAAGGTATTGTTTTTTTCATTTTTATACTTATTGTTTTAAAAATTGTTCCAGATTTTATAATAACATTTTTGCGGCAATTATAATCACAAATATTTTTTGTGTTTATGCCCATATTTGCTTAACATATTTTCTTTCTGGGGCTTTAATGTCTATATGACGACGAAACGGTCTTATGTCTATGCCCTTTTTGCGATAGTGGTTATTTTTGCTTCCCTATTTTTCTACAAGTTTTATATAAGCGGCGGAGCTTTGGAAACACCCGCATTTGATTCTGCACAAACAAAAACTGGTGAAGATGTCGCTGCCGAAGGCAAAACTTCTATACCGAGCGTGTCTT
>JBAZWX010000009.1:0-17710 GCA_041660145.1 Minisyncoccota bacterium
ATAAAACATGTTGCTGAAAAAACGTCGGATTTAAAATCAAAAATAATACTAGAAATAACGGCTGGCCAGGGAACGGAACTAGGATTTCGCCTTGAAGAACTGGCCGAGATTTATAACGCCATCGATAACAAGAAAAAGGTTAAAATCTGTTTGGACACGGCACACATTTTTGGAGGAGGATACGACCTAAGACAAGAAAAAAACTGCTTATCTTTTATCGCTGAAGCTGAAAAACTCATCGGCTTAGATAACGTGGCCTGTATACACTTCAATGACTCCAAAAAGGCCCTAGGATCAAGAGTAGACCGTCACCAGGACATAGGCAAAGGAGAAATAGGTGAAGATGGCCTGAGGGCCTTTTTTGCACAATTGAACTCTAAAGTAAACGGGGTCATCCCCTTCATCCTTGAAACCCCGGAAGAGTTTTTATCCTACGCAGACCAGATAAAGATGATTAGGGAGTGGAAACTATAAAACTACGTGCTTTTTCGGATCATTACCATCCTCTCCATCCTTTTTACATTCGTAATTAAACTTGTCGCTCATTCTATAAATTTTGTAGTCTTGCTCTTTATTTTTGGCAACCATAGCAAGAACCTTTTCAACCAATTTTTTCGGGTCCTTATCATAAACAATATTCGGATTGTCTTGAGCTCTGTGACTTTTCTCAATTATGATCTTCAAAACTTCGTCTGTTTCCCAGGTGTCGCCCTCTAAGATACCTATCGGCTTTCGATCTTCAAAAGCCACAGCAAATTCATGGATCGTACCTATTCTACCGGGACCAATTAAAACGGCATCAGATGTTCGAGTCATTAGCATGTCTCGGCCGACAAACCCAAAACCTGTGTACATTATAAAATCCATGTACTCCAAAGGCAGACCGTAAAGTTCAACATGCTCCTTTTCGCTTCCGGCAGGAGAAAGACCTACGGATACTCCACCAGCATCTTTGGCACCTTTTGCTACCCACAATGGAGTACCGGTCGTCGCCCCGGTTACCAAAACAGCCCCTTGCCTAACAATTTCGGCTCCAAGCTCCTCACAGACTTTTAACGACTCGCTATCCTTTAAAAATGCTGTATCAGCGGAACCAGAAAAGGCAATTTTTACTCTGACATGACCATGTTTTTCGTGATTATGAATTGCTTCGTCCATATTTATATTTTATTACATATCTAAATTAATAGTTTCCCCAGCCAAAGGTGAAGATGCGTCTACCGCAAGGTTGTCTCTTATTCGCTGAACCATATACAAAGAAGATTTCGGCTCACCCAAAGCTACAAAAACTTTCTTTACAGAGTCCGCAACCCGGCCAACAAAATCAAAAAGATCATCTGAGCCCTTGTGAGAAGAGTATCCACTTATTGTAACTATTTTGGCTTGGACAGATACATCTTCGCCCATTATTTTAACAGTTTTTGCACCATCTTGAAGCTTTCGTCCTAACGTATAAGGGGCCTGATATCCAGTGACAAGAAGTGTGTTCCTTGGACCTGGCAAATATCTTCTTTCGTGATGAACGATCCTCCCACCGTTAGACATTCCGGCTCCAGCAATTATTATTTTTGGGCTAGAGGCATCATTTATATCTATAGATTCTTTTGTAGAAAAAGTTGGGATTAATTGCGGAAAACTAAACAGGCCATCGTCAGGGTCAGCTGCATAACTTTTTTGAGCGGCTTCGTTGAAATAACTTATATATTTTTTATAAATTCGCGTCACTCCGATGGCTAAAGGTGAATCAAGAAAAACTTTAATTAAAGGAATTCGGCTTTCTTCCATCATTCTTCTTATTTCAAAAAGAAGCTCTTGGGTTTTTTCCAAAGAAAAAGCCGGAATCATCAAAACACCCTTCGAGCGGACAAGATCTTCTATCGAGTCTTCCAAAATAGCCCGACTTTCGTCGTGTAGAGGATGATTTTTGTCTCCGTAGACGCTTTCCATTATGAGATAAGTCGGGTTGTCGAGAGGCTCTGTATCTTTCAAAAATGGCGAGGGAGAATTACCCAAATCCCCGGTATAAACAAGCTTCTTGCCTCCGCGCTCTATTTCGATCATGGCCGAACCAAGAATGTGGCCAGAATCACGAAGATATATATTCAGGTCGTCTATGACTAATTTTTCGTGATACGGAAGGACTTCCCATAAAGACATCGCCAAGGTTACATCCGCTTCCTCGTACAAGATTGGAAGATTATCAGCTCGAGCTTCTTTACCCAAAACACCCATGCTGTCTATAAGCATGAGTTCTGAGATTTCTCTCGTTGGCGGTGTGGAAATAATCTTGCCACGGAAACCGTCTCGGACAAGTTTTGGAATACGCCCAATGTGATCTAGGTGCGCATGACTGACAAAAAGATAATCTATCGATGAAGGCTCGTAAGGCCACTTGGCGCGATTTTCTGTGTCACAAACTTTTGAGCCCTGAAAAAGTCCGCAGTCAAAAAGAATTTTCTTACCATTACCATTTTCAACTCAAAAGTTTGCCCCGGTTACCGAACCACAACCACCATAAAATGTAACTTTCAATTTTTTATCTTCAGCCACGATAAAACTATTATAGCAACGAGTGAGAAGCATGGGAACAAGAGATTGACCATACTACCATAAACCACGATGGGTTCATGGTAATTTTGCCCGTGACACGGGCAAAATTAAAGGCGCCCCTCTCGGAGCGCGCGAAAAACAAAAAACAACTAAGTGCTAGTCCCCTTTTGGTCTTTGAATACACATAAGGTCACTAACGGCCACTTCAATGGCACCAACGGCCTCATCGTCAACAACTCTTAGCACCCTCTCTGGATCAGATACTTCCCTCATTGTCTCAGCAATGATTTTCTTCGATCCAAGACGCATCATGGCAAGACCCATCCTGTGATTTAGCGCTGAAATAATCTTATCCAATCGGCCAACTTCGGGTATCGTCAGTTCTGCCAACTCATCATTTGTTACGAATACATCGTGCATGCGAGTCAACAAGTTCATTACCTCTTCGACATCAAGACAAAGGCGGATACTTGGATCACTCGCCAATTCGTCCATGAGAGTGTGCACATCAGTACACCAACTATCAAAATCTGACAACGCCTTACTAATACCAGCCCCGGAAAGTTTAGAAACATCAATCTGGCCGTCGGCATAGCAAGATATTTTAAGAGCTAGTGACAACGCTACTTTGCTCATAATATTTCAATCAGCGATCAGACAATCTGGCCCTTGACCGGGACACGACTGTCTCCTGACGGATAAACATCTCCAATCATTTCTTCGATGGCAACCACGACATCAATGTCAAAATCTCCGGTCGCGTAGACATTGCCAAATTCCCGGACAAGCCCGCAAACATCTACCAAGGAATCATGCAGCCTGGAACGATCGACACAAAGAAGAGACTCGCACGGCACTGCGATGACCTCTTCAATCAGATCTCTGAGCGAAGATAGATTATCGCCAAGTTCCGTGCAATCACAGGCAATGCCAGATCTAATTGAAATATTGATTTTGCTAATAACCTCAATAGCAGACGAAATGGGGCTTTGCACCTGGTCCTCGGGCATTTTGTGGCCTCCTTCGGCTACATTTCCCTTATCGACGTTTTCAAGATGCTTAACACCTCGAAGTAGAGTTTACGTTTATTTTGCATTTTGTCAAAGAAAATCTGCCCTTACTGATTCGTAAAGGGCAGACCTCCCGAGATTGGATCGCCGACTAAAAACTATAACGATTAACACCAAGTGGGTTCTCACAGCACAGTACACAACAGTGCAAGGCAATTCGAGATCCCTTAGTAACGTTTACGCTTAAGTTTTTATCAAACGATCCTCTTGAATTATATCACCCATTTAGAAGCAATGAGTTTTATCAAAGGTGTTGATAAGTTAAAGATTTATTACTTTCCAGCAAGCTTTTGGGCAAGAAGATAGCGGTTGTATATTATTTCGTATTGGGCGTATATTTTGATTTTTTGCTGGATATCTTTTTGAGCTATTTCGTCATCTGTTAAAAGCCTGCCTCCCCCGGTGCGGGCCGCATATTCCTCATCATAAATAGGGTTTTTGCCAACATCCTGCCCTCCGTGATTGAGAATATAATCAAACCTTTTGATCAAATCAAAATTTGATTCTATGGCTTGATTGCGTATATGAGGAATCGATGTTTCTATCAAGCTATCAGACTCTTGTTCGCCAAAAAGTATTTGCTTTGGAGAGAATTTTCCACGAGCCTTTATGTACTCATATGCACCAACAATAAACTCTTTCCTGTACCTGATCGAATTGAACAGTGGGGAGTCTATGTTAGACTGAATTTTTGATATCAGAAAATAATCTTTGTCTGGGACAAGTTTTTGGCCATCTCCAGACATCGCCACACCCCAATTGAATGGACTAAAGTTAGACAAGAAAGTAGAGTCCCCAGCAGAAGAATAGCTACTCGATACTGCCCCCAATAAATAATCGTAAAACCTTATCCCGTCACTTGTATATTGGTATGTGTCGGGGCCAGTTTTTACTATTTCAATCTTCACCACTTTGCCGTCATTTGCGTTTGTTATTTCCACCTCTAAACTTTCTCCTATGTTTTTATTTTGCAAAGAAGAAAGAGCATCTTGAATTTTTTCTATATCACCACCTTTTATATACTGCCCAAAGTTACTATCTGTCCTGGTGGCAGACAAACACTCGGCCTTACCCCGGCTAAAAACACCCTTCCCTGTGGTTGTCCTCTCGTATCCAGTGTCACAGACACATTTATCCTGATCGTTTAGATGAGAATTGCCCCCTAGCGAACAGGTCTTGTCGTTTTCTTCTGGCTTGCTGTTTCCATCTGGCTTAGAGCTATCAGGTTTACTACAACCAGGGGACGTCTTTGCGTCAGTGAAACCAAGTTTTAGAAGAGTCCTTGTAAAAATTGAACAGGAAGCAGGCGCTTCATTTTTTGCCCCACCTGGCTTGCTGTCATTCGGTTTGTTTTTGTCTTCTTCTCCCGGACATTTAGCGCCCCTGGCCACGCACGATGTCGCCAAACCAGGAGACTTAGGATCGTAACAAGTTCTAAACGGTTTGTCCCAAGCCTCTCCACAATTGCATCCGTATGTGTACGTTCTACCGGCACCAGATGGACAATCTGCCTGCACGCATCCAGCTGTTCCGCGAGACCATTGAAAACCTTTTCCACACTTATTATCCCAGCTAGGAACGTGCTCTGGCGCTTCGGCATAGGCCACTGCTGCTGCACCTAAAAACACACTCAAAAAGACAAATAAAAATATTTTTTTGAACATGAGATAATTATAACACGAGTCTTTTAGAGCCCCAGGGCTTTGACAAGTTGTTTGATCAAAGACACAACAACAGGTGGTGGCATCAAACTGAAAGATGGATTTCCCTCATCATCTGTTACCTGCCAGGGCTTTTCCGTTACCACTACTTTGCCGTTTTTAACTTCGTAAACATATTCGGGAGTAAGCTCATACCCATCTACCTTCTGTTTGGCCTTAGCTACGGGGACAGCGTTTCGCAAAAATATCTTCGGGACTCCATGAAGGCCGTTTACTTTTCTCATTAAATCTTCGTCTTTAACTAGCCTATCTTTGATTGGAGCCGTTCCGTACTGGTCCCCCTCTTTTGTAACCATCTTCGCACCCTTACAGCCAGCATTATCACATATCAAACCAAAGGACTTAGTTTTCTCATCGTAATAAACATTCTTTGTCGGCAAAAGTTTGGAACTTCTAGAAGTCTGACAAAGGGGGCAGATAAGACGATATTTTATTCTTTCGTCTATAACTTTTTCCGGAACATCAATCAAAATGAAAACATCTGGGTCATTGCGATAATCGATAAGATCTCGCAAAAATAGTGTATAAGAGATCTGGTCTAATTCCCTTGGAAAACCATCTATAAATATGGCCTTCCTCCCCTTTTCGGCCATCTCCTTTTTCATTAAGGCCAAAATAAGTTCAGACGGTAAAAGATTTTTTGTACTTCTGCCCAAAAACGCATCAATAATATCCTTTGGAGAAGAATACCCACGATAATTGTTTTCTATAAACGAGACGAACTCCTTTTTCTTTTTTTTGTCCTTCTTTACTTCATCAAACTTGCGGACCATATCGCCAATCGAAACATGTTCGATATGTTTTGGGTCAACAATCTCCTGAAGCATTTTTGCATATGTCCCCTTTCCGGAGTTCTTTTTGCCCAACAGGTATGCAACAAAGGTTTTCTTCTTTAAATATTCACGTAGCTTTTTTATTTCTTTTCCTGCCTTAAGCTCAAAATACTTCCTTCTTTCGGCTGAATCTGTAAGATCAAATTTCTTACCGCCAGCCCCAGACATTTTTGTCTTAAAAATTGGAAAATCTATCCCTTTCATGTTTTTATGGTTAATCAACAAAATTATTCGTGGCCTTGTCATTTACGGAGACTTCGCAGCGCGAAGGCGCGAGACTTGAGCGACCCCGCTTTCACGGGGTACGCGTGCTCCGGAAATGACATGGCGAGAAGAATTTTGCAAAGACTAAAACTAACAATAATTTTTCTAATACTACACCAAAATCACCAAGGTGTTAAGACCTCGGCTGCGCCGTGAGTTATTACGATGGTTTTTTCAAAATGGGCTGAAAGACTTCTGTCTCTTGTTCTGTAGGTAAAATTGTCTTTACCCAAAACTATTTCGTCGCCCCCTATATTTATCATCGGCTCCAGCGCAAGAACCATCCCTGGCCTCAGGAGAACTCCATCCCCTTGTTCACCAAAGTTGGGCACATAAGGTGGCTCATGTATTTTGTAACCAACACCATGTCCAGACAAGTCTCGAACAATACCGTAACCAAATTTGTTAACGTAACTTTCTATGGCATAACCGATATCACCGGTATATGACCCAGCCCTAGCCGCTTTTATACCAACCTCCAGAGATTTTCTAGTAACCTCCATCAATTTCTGCGCATCGCGACCCACCTTACCAACCCCAACCGTTATGGCTGCATCTGTAAACAGACCTTTATGCTTGAGGCCCAAATCTAACCCCACAATATCGCCTTCTTTTAGAGGCTCGCTCGTTGGAATGCCGTGAACCACATCATCGTTAGCTGAAACACACAACGTTGCAGGGAAGGCTATTTTTGCCCCATCTGGCCTATAGTTTTTAAACGCCGGCTCGTCACCCCCTTCGATAATTAATTTTTCGGCCAAGTAATCAAGTTCCAATTTTGTGACACCAGGCTTAACTACCTTAGCCAATTCTTTTAAAACATGGGCAAGATTTTTGCCCCCTTCGCGCAGGGCATCAACTTCCTCTTTTGTTTTTATAGTAATTCCAGACATTATTTAAACAATTGAGATACTACCTCGTTGTGAATTTCCTCCGGAGAAGGTTCACCGTCTACTTCCACAAACTTACAATTTTTATTGTTCCTAAAAAACTCTATGACAGGGACAACATCTTTCTCATAAAAGGCCATTCTTTCAGTAATTCCACTTTCAGTGTCATCATTACGTCCACGCAAGAGCATCCTTTTTTTGGCAGTTTCTTCAGATAACTTTATGTAAATTATCGTTGTCTTCATCTGATAAAACTTAAGGGCGGTATCAAGAATTTGAGCTTCGAGAAGTGCTCTGGGGAAACCATCGGCCACAACATGTTCTTTGCCCGTTATCTTATCAACAAATATTTGCGACCAGATCCATATCGCTAAAAATTCCGGCGCCCTCTCTCCTTTTCCAAGAATGGCACGAACAATGCTAGCCGAATAATTGTCTCTCTTTATAAAACTCCTAAACCCCTCCCCTGTCTGAAAATCTAAAATGGGAGTTTTGGGATCATTTTTTTCTAGATATTTTTTCAAAAGGGTACCTTGTGTACCTTTACCACATCCTGACCGTCCTACAAAAATAAATGTTTGGGGTGTCATATTTTTTATCTAAAAAAACAATAAGCTGGTGCCACCAGCCATTACAGTATATCACAATGAAAAATACGAGATTAGTACTCTCTCATTGATATTTGAGCGTCAAGCTGGCGCAAAAGTTCGATAACAACAGAAACAACGATCAAAAGACTTGTTCCTCCAATGGCCAAGTTACTATTTCCTGTCGCTGACTGCATAATGAGAGGCAAAATAGCAATGATTCCCAAAAATAGAGCACCAAAAAGTGTTAACCTAACCAAAATATTACTTAGATACTCAGCCGTAGATTTGCCTGGCCTGACGCCCGGAATAAAGGCTCCTCCTTTTTGCAAGTTATTGGAAATCTGCTCTGGATCAAAAGTGACAGCCGTGTAGAAATAGGTAAACAGGACAACAAGAATAAAGTATGACGCTCCATAAACTATCTGGTTGGAAACTATGTAAGTGAAGAAGCCAGCAATCGTCTGCGCTATACTGCCGCCGAAACTATTCAATATACTTGCAATCAGCTGCGGGAAAAGAAGGATTGATAGAGCAAAGATTATAGGCATAACCCCAGCCTGATTAACTCGTAGTGGCAAATATGTTGAGGTTCCTCCGTAAACTTTCATTCCCCTTATTCTCTTTGCATAAGTAATAGGAATAGGCCTCTCCGCTTCTGTGATTACAACAACTCCACCGATGATGATAACAGCGACGGCCAAAAACGCTAGGTACAGAGGAATCTGTGAGATATCAAACGTATAAAATAGTCGGCTTATATCAGTTGGGATCCTGCTTACAATACCAGCAAAAATTATTAGAGAAACACCGTTGCCAATACCGTACTCTGTCATTAACTCTCCGATCCACATCAACAAAACAGATCCGGCCGTAACGACCAAAACATCAAGCACTTGATGATATACGGTTACATCCGCCAAAATACCCTCTCGGCGCAAAATAGTTAAAAGACCGAAACCCTGGATCATAGCCAAAGGCACGGTAAGCATTCTAGAATATTGAGCAAACTTCTTTTTGCCAGCTTCGCCTTCTTCGTGATACATCTTTTTTAAGGCCGGGAAAATCATTGTCAAAAGCTGCAATATAATTGAACCCGTAATGTAAGGTCCAACACCAAGCATCATAATGGAAAGGTTTGACAACCCTCCACCAGAAAAGATGTTTAACAAACCGAAAAATTGATTTCCAGAAAGAAAACCGGCAAGTTTGGTAGCATCAACTCCCGGAATTGGTATAGCCGCGCCAAGTCTGAACAAAACCAAAAAGAGGGCCACAAAAAATATTCTCTTTCTGAGAGTTTTGTCTTTAAAGATCAATATCAACTTTTCCAGAAACTTTTGCACGTTTTACAAGTTTATTTTACCTCACCTCCGACTTTTTCTATAAGCACCTTTGCGTCGGCAGAAACTTTGCAGCCAGAAACAGAAACTTTCTTCTTTATATCGCCATTTGCCAATATTTTGATTTCAGGCAATTTTCCTTTGAATGACCCTATAACACCCTTTTTGACCAATGACCCCGGAGTAACTTTTTCGCCACTGTCAAAGTTTTTTTCTATCTGACCAAGGCTAATAACAAATGGCTTTTTGTAAATAGAAGTGAACTTGTATCCTCTCCTCTTAGGAAGTTTCTTTATGATATCTCTAAGCTCTGGCCTTGTTTTGTGACCAGCTCTAGCCAACTGGCCTTTAGTTCCTCTACCAGAAGTTGTGCCTCTTTTACCACCTCGACCAATAAGCCTAGACTTTTTGTTCGGATGAGATCTTTTTATTTGGTGTAATTGCATAAGTATTCTATTTTCTTTAACGCGCCAACAGTTGCTCTTGCAATGTTTATTTTGTTCTTGCTCCTAGTTAATATCTTGGCGTTAATGTCTTTCAAACCTCCAAGTACAAAGACGTCTCGACAAGCGCTACCAGCAATTAGGCCTTTGCCATAGGTTGGCCTCAATACAACGCTAGCACTGCAGTATTTTGCGTCAGAACCACAAGGAATAGACATCTCAGGAGTAGTTTTTACCTTAAACATGTGAGACTTGGCATTCTTCATCGCCTTCTCTATGGCCTGTGCCGTGTCTCCAGCTTTTACTGTACCAACACCAACTGATCCTTTTTTGTCTCCGACAACCATGTAAACTGAAAAGTTAAATCTTTTACCTCCGGCAACAACACGAGTAACTCTTCTTATGGTCAAAATTTTGCTATCTAGTTCCGGCTTATTCATTGCCCTACCAGCATCTCGTCTTGTAAAACCTCTGCCTCCTCCAGGACCGCGAGAAAAAGGTTTTCTTGGACCAAAATTTTGGCCAGCACCTCCGGGCGAGAAAGGTCTTGAAGAACCGCCAAACTTTTTATCTGGGGCTGCTCCAGCTGCCTTTGCTACCTCAGGAGCCTTGTTATCAGAAACTTTGTTTTGTTTTGTATTATCCTCCATACTAATTCAAAATTAGAACTCCAACCCTCCTTTTCTAGCCGCCTCGGCAAGCGCCTTTATTCTTCCTGTGAATATAAAACCCCCTCTATCAAAAACAACTTTCTTTACACCCTTAGACAAGGCCGCTTTTGCGATATTATTACCAACTTCAACTGATCTTTCCGCCTTTGTCTTTTTCCCTTCTAAAGAAACGTCGGAGGCAGAAGCCAAAGTAACACCTTTCGTGTCATCTATTATCTGGGCATATATAAATTTGTTAGATCGGTAGACGGAAAGCCTTGGCTTCTCTGTTGTGCCAGAAATTCTTGATCTTATTCTTGCATGTCTAACTGACCTTTTGTATATTTTTTTGTTTTTGGCAGACTTCATATTTTTTCTTTCTTCTCAATACTATCTTCCACACTAATTAAAACTATGTAACAGATTTCTTTCCCTGTTTGAGTTTTATCACCTGACCTTCGTACCTTATACCCTTACCCTTGTAAGGCTCTGGCCTCTTGAGGGCCACCAACTGGGAAGCAAACTTACCAACCAGCTCTTTGTCGGCTCCTGAAATATGGATAGCCCCTTTTTCGACGCTAACCTTTATTCCAACTGGAACTTTTACTTCCACTGGATGTGAAAACCCTAAGTTGAGAGTCATTTTATCACCGGAAACGGCAGCTTTAAATCCAACTCCCTCGATCTGCAAGTTTTTTTTGAAACCGCCCAAGGCTCCGTCAATCATGTTTTTTACGTGCGAACCATAAGTGCCCCAAAGTGCCTTTGCAAAAAGAGAATCTTCTCTTGGATCAAGTTTGATTTCTTTTCCGTCAACGACAATCTGTATTTCTCTCCTGAAAGCGCGAACCGATTCTCCCATTGGCCCCTTCACTTTGAGAACTCGAAAACCATCTTTGTCGTCGGTCAAAGAGACTTCAACTTTATCTGGGATCTCTACTATTTTTCTTCCTATTCTAGACATGATGATTACCAAACTTTAAACAAAACTTCTCCTCCTACATTCTCTTTGACAGCTTGTCTGCCAGTCAAAAGACCTTTGTTTGTTGAAACCACAGCCACGCCAACGGCGTGTCTGCCTCCGAGATCACTGGAATTTTTGTAAATCCTCCTTGATGGTTTAGATATTCTTGTAAAACCGTTTATTCTTGGAACTTTCTGTTTATCAATTGTCCTGTATGATAATTTTATTTCCAATCTCTTTTTTGTTTCTTTATCGTTGCTGACAACAGCCGAACCGATGTATCCCTCTTTTTCTAAAATATGGCAAATAGCCAATTTTACCTTTGAGAGAGGAACGACTACCGTATCTTTCTGTACGGCTCCTGCATTCTTTATTCTGTTTAGCATGTCTGCTATTGGATCTGTTGTGGTCATAAAATTACCAGGATGATTTCTTAATGCCGGGAATCATTCCCTCGTTGGCAAACTCTCTAAAACAGATTCGACACAAGTCGAAATCACGCATATATCCACGTTTTCTACCGCATCTGAAACAACGTCTAACGACCCTACATTTATATTTAGGGGTCCTTTTAGCTCTCGCAATAACTGATTTCTTTGCCATTTTGTCTATTAATATAACCCATCCAAGACTGATAGGAAAGTCTCAAAAATAGGCCTTATTTTCATCAACTAACGATGTGAGACATACTATCAAGAACGAATTTTATTGTCAACGGACAAACGGTCGAAACCACCCAAATTTGGTATTGACAAATCAATAAAAAAATGTAGTATAGATAACCAACCGACCCTTGAAATTTGCCTTCCAGAAAAACCGACAGGCCCCTGCCGCTTCACGGCCAGGTCCCTATCTTTGGTGTTTTGGAGGCAACAATAAGAGAAGAAGGAAGGAAAAACAATGAAAGGCAAAACCGTCTCGGAACAACTTGCAGAAGGCCTTTGTGAAGGACATAAAACTCATGGTTTCAATGATTTGCACGACCCCAGTACACCAATCGACTTCTGGTTTCAACAATCAAAAGAGGGTGTCATCCTGTTTGTAGTCTTCTACACCCTGGCCTGTCGATGGGCAAAGTGCATTTCGTGTGTCTTGCCCTCTTTGGGTTCAAGTAGATATGTAGATGGCGAAGAGATCAAAAAACAAGCAGATTGGTTTCTCGGTCATCGAGACATTCAGCCAAAGAACGCAACCATCAACAAACTGGTAATCAGTAATAACGGATCGGTTTTGGACAGAGAAACATTTTCCCCAGACGCTCTGCGATATTTTCTTGAAAGAGCACTGGATCAGTTCCCCGCCCTGAGTGCCATCAGCATCGAAAGTAGACCGGAATACGTCGAGCTCGACGACCTTAGTCTTATCAGCGACATTCTCAAGTCTAAAAAAGATCGGCAAGTCTCGCTAGAGATTGCCATCGGGCTAGAAGCCTTCGACGATCATATTAGAAACGACGTACTGAAAAAGGGTCTAAACAAAATCGCTCTAGCGGCCCTTGCCAAAAATCTGGCTAGACACGGATTCAAGCTCAAGGCATATGTCATGCAAAAGCCAGTTCCAGGAATGTCCGATAGAGACGCTCTAATCGACGTTATCGACTGTGCTAGATACCTCACTGACCTTATGCTGCAAAACCCTGGGCTCACCGTAAACATGCATTTGAACCCGACATACGCCACAAACGGTACAGACCTTGGCAGAGCGTTTCTGGCCGGACAGTACAAACCCCCAAAGGTGTTCGACGTAGCAAGAGCTGTGTTGGCCACTGAGCAAATGCCCATCACGATCTTTGTCGGCACATCCGACGAAGGGTTAGCCATTCGCGGCGGAGCCTTCCTCGGTCCCGATGAAAATAACCTGAGATCGGCTTTCGAAACCTTCAACTCTACACACGACTTTTCGATCATGCGCTCCATGCTCACAAAGAAGTAGTTCCCACCCCGCCCTTAAAAGCGGGGACTTAATTTGCAAAAAGTCATCGGGCGATATATCGCCTTTTTAAAATCTCAAGTGTGGCGACATATCGCTACAGGCAAACGATAAGATAATATCGAAAAAAGAAAATGCCCCACATCATACGATGCGGGGCCGAAACTTTCGAAAAAGAACTAATACGTAAAGAACTAAGAATTAATTCATGCGCAGCTCAACCCTGAGCCGCTCAATCTCCTGTTCGAGTTTGTCGCCGTCCTCACTAAGACGACGCAACCTATCAGGAACCAACTGGGGATACGAGCAGTGTTGCAAAGCAATCAGCTCCTGCAACCTCCGTTGCCTTCCAATAGAGTTGCTTGCATTCCACCTCTCGAGCACACCCGCAACATCGATGTTCGGCTCGTCAGATCGCCAGGCCAGAAGCTCGGCAACCAGGAACCTATAATCGCGCGACGAGTAATAAGACGTCTTTTCGGCCAAGGCCCGCTTGTCAACATCACTCAGGACAACACCCTTGCGACTGAAGACCTCGGCAACGAACAACGCGCGGTCAGAACCTTCCAGATCAAAGATGGGAATCTGAATCGGCGACCGACTCTTGACGTCAGGGTCAAGGCAATCGGGACGCGATGTCATGAGGATCCAGATAATCTTTCCGAGATTTCTTGGATCTCCCATCATTTTGATCATGTTTCCGCTAAGTCTCTTCTCGGTCTCGTGCACATTTCCTCCATGTACACTACCGAAGGCAGTGTGAGCCTCATCAACAAAGATAGCGACATTTCCAAGAGTGGTCAGGTACAAGCGAAGAAGCTCGAAGAGCTTTTCGGTACCACCAAACCATTTGTCACGCAAACCAACGAGCTCGATAACAACGCGTCCGGATTTGGCTGAGAAAGCCTCAAGAACATACGTTTTACCGGCACCATTTGGTCCAGAAACAAGAATTCCTGCCACTGCGGTTTCTGGCCTATCGCACCTGGCAAACACCTTACTCAACAACTTTTTTGTAGTCTCATAACCAACAACGTCGTCCACAGAATGCGCTGGGCGACAGACCCTAACCGCATCCCCGAGCTGTTGCTGAATGATTGCACAAACCGAATTCAAAACGTCCGTGCGAGATACAGGCTCACCAGAACTCTTCGAGAAAACCAGCATGTCACGCAGATCAGGAACATTCATTCCAGCCGTGTCATCGATGAATCTCTCGACGTCATATCCGCTAGCAATTTCAAACCCGGCATTCTTGGCCAAGAAATTCTCGACAAAAGCTTTCCGGATCGCCCTGCTAGGCAACGGGATCTCGACGTTCACACTAACCGGCAAATACAAGACCTTGGAGTTAACCTCGGACCGAGTTTTGCTAATCAACGTGACAAGATGCGGATCGTCGGCAAATCGCGGGTCACTGACCCACTCAAGAAAGTAAACCAACCGCTGACGATCAAGTTCAGAAAGACGATCGAACTCGCCTTCTGGAAAAAGTGATCCAGCGTAGGTTACAACAATACAGATCGGTCTAGGACACTTCGGCCTTGCCGATGCATCCATTTTGGAGATAATCGTACGCGCCTTGTTGATGGTTTCTGCAATGAACTTGAGAATCCTCAAATTGGCAAGCGTACTCATACTACTCTCGGCAATTTTGCTCCTGATAGATTCGGCAAAACTCCTTTTCGGTAACGCACTTTTCTGAGGTTTCACCAACGGAGAAGCGGATTCGGAAGAATCTTCGTCATCTCCCGCTCTGGCAACCCTACCAGCAATACCAATCTCCTCATAGAAGGTATCGGGATCTGCAGGCTCAATTCCACTTGCGGAACTCAGAAAAACAACGTTGAAACCCTTGGACAATTCCTTATCAAGTACCACCGTCAACGGGCTAAACTGCCCATCAGAAGTTTGGTGTGACCCATGGACATCTCCAGTAAGAATCACGACTCCCTTACGACGATTGGTATATGCTCTGGAAAGAAGATCTAGAAATTCAGCACGGACAACAGGCGGAGTCACTGGAGCAGAACTGGAAACAGGTTCCTTCGTGTCCTCCATTAGCGCCTCCACTCCTCTGGCGTCACCGTTCGAAACGAATCGGCGTGCCTTAGGTTGAAGCCTCTGATGTGTACCTTGTTTGAAGAGCTGTACCCACCTTCGCGGATAGCCTTCATCAAGGCGTTGCACTCAGGCGAATACTTGTAATCTGTCGGCTTGGGGCTGACAGAAGAAGTCTGGCAGTCAAGCACAATCTTTGCCCCTTCATGAGAGCCGTTGTCGGTCTCATAGTGCGGAGACATCAGAATAACTCGGCTTCCAACAAACAATGCCTCTTCCAGATCGTGGGTAACGAACAAAACCGTAGATCTCGTCCGCTGCCACATATCCAGAATGAAAAGCTGCATGACTTCACGCGTAGCCGGATCGAGGGCACCGAAAGGTTCATCCATGAGAAGAATCTTCGGCTCCATGATCATCGCCTGCGCAACTGCCACACGCTGTCTCATTCCACCTGAAAGTTGGTGAGGGTACTTGAAAGCATCATCAGGCGAAAGCCCGACTTGATCAACATACCTCATCGCTCGCTCGTTGAATTCTTTGATTCTCCTGCGGTGGATAGCAAGCAAGTTACCGGCCAAACCAAAAGCTTCCAGTCTCAATCCGAAAGTGATATTTTCCAACACCGTCAAAAACGGAAACTGAGAGTACTGTTGGAAAACAACTCCACAATTACGACTTGGACCCAACACAGGCTTACCATCAACTAGAAGCGTTCCACTCGCAGGCTGCTCGATTCCGGCAATCATACGAAACATCGTAGATTTACCACAACCGGTTGGCCCAACGATAGAAACAAACTCTCCTTGTCGAACACGAAGATCGATATCATTGAGGACAGTCTTCAAACGACCAGAATCGGGATATCTTTGATACACATCCTGAAGCTCAAGCACAAACGATGCTTGTGTGTTTTCTTCCGTCACTTCTCTCACCCCTTGTTCTGCCATGGATACTTCCAAACGATAAACTGCTTCATCGCCACATCGATCAAAAACAGAATAGCGCTCATGATGGCAATGTAGGCAATGATAGTATCCATAGCCATGTATCGACGAACAACGAAGATTCGATAACCCATGCCACTCGTAGCGGCCAATGATTCACCAACAAGCAAAAACAACATGACAGGCTTTAGACTAAGCCGAAGGTTATCAAGAATTGAAGGCAAAACCATCGGCAAAGCAATCTTGTAAGCGATCTCAAACTGGCTTGCACCAAGCGTTAGCCCCTTTACGATCATCTCTCTCGGAATAGCCTTGGCCTTCAGATAAGTGTCAAGAACGATGGTCGGAGAAACGCCGATAACAATCAGGGCAATTTTGGCCGTTTCATCAAGACCAAAAGCGATAAACAAGATCGGTAGCAACGTAAGTGCTGGGACTTTGTCGAAGAAGGTAACGAACCTCAGAAACGAAGCCTCAAACCACGGAAACAGACCCATGTGCAGTCCGAGCCAGACTCCAGGAAGCAAAAGCAGAAAACCAATAGCGAATCTGGTACTACTTGCGATCATGTCTGTAACAAGAATGCAGTGTTTCTTACTCCTGTCCAATTCGGTAACCGAAGATTTGAAAGCATCAACAATTTGAGTCACGCTCGGTACAACTTTGTCACGGGGATTCTCAATATGTCTTTCGTGGGAAATATAAAGGTAAGAAACAATCACAACTAGAAACAGAAAGGAGGAAAGAAAAAACACTCTCTTCTTGCTGAATTTTGGCGACAAAGAAAAAATCAAACAGATCTCTTTCCATACCAAGGCAAACGGAAACCACAAGATGTGCCAAAGTTCATTGGCAGCTTCAAACATTACTTTGCTTGTGATAGGCCACATGATGGCCTCCTTTCCTCGGTCGTCGCAGCTTTGTTGGTCTGAAGAAATGAATGGGCGCCCCTCTCGAGGCGCCCTTAATCTCAAACCAAAGTTCTAATTAACGTAATGTGCTTGATTGATCCTTTACTTCTCGAGCTCTTCTTGCGCCTTGCGCACGAAGGTCGAGTCGTAGATCACGGTGACGTTATTGGAGTCACCAACCACCGAACCATCGGGGTACTTGATACCAACGACGTCGGCGTTCTTGGCACCCTTGCCGAGCAGGCCGTGATCGAAGCAGAAGCGACGAACCAGGTCCATCGTCTTCTTGAGCTCCTTGCTCTCGGCGTAGTCGGCGGCGTCCTTCGGCTTCCAGTACATGGCCGTTGTCGCCAACTGGCCGTCGAATTCCTGCGGGGTGCAGCCCGCAAGCTTCGCCATGGCCGCCTTGGCCGCCTTGCCCTCGTTGCCGCGTCGCGACATCAGGGCCAGGGTTTCATACCAGGCACCCACAAGCGCCTTCCCCAGTTCGGGGTGAGCGTTCAGGGTGTTGGTGTTGACCACCATGAGGTCCAGGATCTCGCCTGGG
>JBAZWX010000010.1:0-8309 GCA_041660145.1 Minisyncoccota bacterium
CGAGCGAGTTTGTGATTGTGACCGGTGGAGCGGCACTCGACAAGCCCTCGGGCCTCCTGCTGGGCAAAGTGCGAATTCCCAACGAGAAGGAGGAGTACGGCTACCAGAACGTGGCGGAAGCTGCGAAGGTGGCCATGGGCCATGATACGCCGGTCACCTTCTACTGCGACATGATCGAGGGTGAAGTCTTCGAAGGCAAGCAGGTGCTGCTGCTCTTCGCGGTGGATGACATCTTTGGTCGGAAAGTGAAGATCGCGAACCGGGAGTGGCAAGAGACAGTTCCAACTGTTACCAAAGACGATACGACTGATGTTCCTGCCAATAGTCTGGTGCATTACCTGACGGTGATTCAGCCGATGGGCGAATCGCTTGGCGGGCGCTGATATAGAAAGCCTGCTTGGTATCCACAACGGGAACAAGTGACGGTATCCACAACGGGAACAGGAACGAGACGAGAACGAGACGAGGAGGAAACGGTATGTTTCAAGGACTGAACATCCTGGTTTTGGTAGTCGTGTGCATCGGACTGCTTGTCGACCTGGATGAAGGAAAGTCTGTGTCCAACATCCATGCGACCACCCCCGAGACCGCGACTTCGGCCGAAGTCTACAAGCCCACGCCGATCGATCCGACCAAGATCACCGGCATCCCGACCATGGTGGAAGAGACGGTCATCGCTGGGGACAAGAGCGACAAGAACGGGGTCATCGTCACGCAGAAGATCTACATCGACGGCTTCGTCATCATCAGTGGCCGGTCCGCCCTGGAGAACTGCGTCCTTGGACACAAGTGGGTCGACAGGGCTTTCAACAACGTCGACTGCACTGACATCTACGACGACGCGTGCGTCTCGATGCAGAAGCGCTTGCCCATGACCTTCTACTGCGACACCGTTTGTGGCGTCGAGTATAAGGGATGCCGAGTGCTTCTGCTCTACGCCGCTGACAGCGAGGCGTTGGATCACCACTTCGACGTCGAAGGGCGCCAGTGGAAGGACTACGACGATGATCTGCCCGGCAAGCCAGTTGCCCCCGGAGAGGAAGATCCCGACCTGCCCGTTTCCAACTACTTGATGTCCCACATCAAGTGACATCAAGGTAAGAAGGACTGACGGACATGGACGAGAGAACCGAGAGAATGATCAAGCGGATCGAGGCGCGTAGTGAGGCGCTCAAGGCCGCGACTGGTTGGGGATGCTCTCTGTTTGATGGACTGGCTCTGCTTCTGTCGGTACTACCACCGATGATGATGTACGCTCACTGAGGAGGAAACAAGAATGAACACCATGACGGGTCCGGCTTGGGCAATAACCGTGGCCGAGGCAGAATTCAACGGTGCCAATGGCCGTGCTGCCATGGAGAGGGATATCGCCAGATGGAAGAAGGCTCGTGAGGAGCGGGCCAAGAAGCTGACGATTGTTGGGTTCTGGTTCATGCTTGTGCTCTTTGCTCTCGAACTTTGGACCATCTGCTTTGGCCAGATCGCTTTTCTCGATCTTGGCAAGAAGCTGGGTCTGAGAAAGGAAGATTTCGAGGCTCGTGCCCGAGCAGCGCAGGAGCAGACCGTCCAGGTAAAGAGGCACTACCAGGTCGAAGCCACCGAGTTCAACCCCATCCCGCCTCTGCACAACTAGCACATTTCAACGATTCAACGAAAGGAGCGAAAGCTCGGCCCCCACCATCCGCCAACCGGCGGAGGTGGGGGCCATTTAAATTTTAGTTTACACATAAACCCCTCGAGTGTAAGCTCGGGAAGGTTCACACAAATTGTCTGAGTTTTTCCTAATCTTTACTGACTCGATATATCGAGTCAGTAAAGATTAGGAAGTCGATATACAACCTATCATGCATGGTGCCTCGATATATCGAGGCACCTGCTTTTTCGTGATACAATATACAAATGCCCCATATATCGCGAAACAAAATATCAGAAGAGACATTCCTTAAAATAAATGACCAACTACTAACCGCTGTTGTCCAATCTAAAAATAAATTACATGGTAAACAATTTTTAAACGAGCTTCTTACCCGGACAGAGCGTGTAATGCTTGCTAAAAGGCTAGCTCTTTTTGTAATGTTGGCCCAAAAAGTGCCAGAACGTAAGATAGCAGATACTTTACAAATTAGTCTGTCTACGGTTTGGCGTCTTGGTAGTAAGGATCCTGACAATTATAAATTTATAATTGAAACGGCGGGGGGTAAGACAGATATTTCTCTAACAAAACTTTTTTCATCGCGTTCTAGCAAAACAATTTGGCGAGCCCTTGATAATTATTTATCAGGGTTTAAGTAGCCGCTGTCCTAATAGACTGGTTTAGGAGATTGTATTTTATGATTTTAAGTGCCTCGATATATCGAGGCATAGTGAATATCAGATAAAATAAGATTTCTCTCTGACTCGATATATCGAGTCAGAGAATTATTAGAGTCGAGAGACGAAAAAGATACAAACACAAAATCAAAGGCGGCCAGATGGACTGGCCGCGGGATCTCTTGTTTAGGACGGTACTAACTTTTTTCAAAAACGGTGATTAGCATTACGTCGACACACGGTCTGTTTAGCTTGTTTACTTCAACTTTGAGCCACGACCTGTGAAGTGAAGATTGGAGTCATGGTCCAACCGGTACCATCGAGGAACTGCGAGAAGAATGCGCGAAGCATTTTCTCGTATCTCTCGGCTTGATCGGTATCGTATGGATCTTGCAACTTGCTGAGCACTTCTTGGTTTTCGAGAGCAAACTTGTGGAAGAGCCTCCTGATGAATAGGTCGATGTCTTTTTCTGTGGTGGCAGAAGCAACTTTCCTCAACACGATGAGGTTGTTGAGGTCATCGGAAAAACCTATCTCAATCCCAAGTTTTACCATCCCTGTCTGGAGAAAAACTGATGACGTGATTGTTGACCACGGGATTGCAAGTTTGGACCACGGGTGCCTGAGCTCAGCAGCCGCTAGTATAAATCTGTTGACTAGCAAACGGCCATTCCTGGTTACAGCTTCGAGGGCAACGTTGTCTTTGAAGCCTGTAGAGGTGTTTGACTGTTGTGTGAAGGAAATTTTTTTTCGGATGATATCGAAAAACAGAATTCCCCAGAGGGCGTTGAAGATAAAACTAAAGGCAAAGGCTGCGGCCACACAGTTTTCCGCGGTTTGCCTAAGTGGTTTCGAAGACTTCATTTTCTGCTCCCGGGTGTAGTTTAGCCATCGGTCGCAATGAGGACAGTCCTTGGAACATTTAACAGAAGAGCTATTGGTAGGGAAGATTTTATTTGCATATTCCAGATAGTAATTGTGACAGCTGTTGCAGATGGCGCATGTCATCAAAACAGCCACGACAATCCCGAAGATGTTGAATTTGTATCGGCTGACTACCATGGTCGTCTCCTTCTTCGTGTTGCCTTTTGTTTCGCCGACGTTCGCGGCATCGTATAAAGGAAAGATTTTGCCCTTATACGATGCCACGAAACGCTATATAACCGTATTTTCAAAAAGCTTGTGAACCGTATTGTCTAGGTGCTATTATGCATAAATATATAATTTTGTCAATGGTATTTTGACCGTACTGTTTTGAGCTTTTTTATCCAAATATTGCGATGTTGCGGTTGTTTCGAGGTAGTCTCATCCCATTTTTTGAGGCTGGTTGGGTAGAGTAGAAAATCAAAGGCGGCCAGATGGACTGGCCGCGAAACGCATATTGGTGAGGATTTGATGTCTGGGTCTAACGGGGACAAAGTTTACAAAACGAAGGTGCTAGCCAGATCAGCTTTTTCTCGGTTTTACCTGAATAACTTTCTTTGGCATTTCTCTCTTGGGAGCTCCAAAATTTTCCATTAGTCTAACGCACACACCTGCTATTTTTCGAGCAGCAGCAAGATCGGCGGGATTGACTTTCACACCATCTACCAAAAAGTCCTGAGTCGTGTACCACTCGCTGTCAGCTAACCTCAACAGAACTTTTACGACTCGCAACGCATCACTTGATGACGAGGGCTTGTCCTGCTGCGGCCACTTGATGTCTTGGTAATCTCTTTCTCCATCAATCAGTTCATAGACTTGTTTCCGGCTCAGTTTGGGCATTGTCCACCTCCTCGTGCCTTGTCAAACAGCTCAGGTAAAGGATAACAGACAGAGTAATTTAATGCTACCAGATGGAATGGACTCTCTACTCTTTTTTTGCTAGAATAAGACCCATGATTATCACCTACAATGGTATGGGGTGTGTTAAGGTGACTCTCGGCGAGAGGGTACTTGCTTTCAATCCGGCCAGCAAAGATTCTAAGGTAAAAACGCCTCGATTTGGGGCAGATGTTGCTATGGTCAGTTTGAACCATCCTGATTACAATGGTCTTTCAAGTGTTACAAAAAGTGATGGAACCACGCTTGCAATTTATGGTCCTGGAGAATACGAAAGTGGCGGGGTTTATATAAAAGGAATTGGTGTGGAAGAAATTATTTACGGAAAAAAGATGATCAACACTATCTACTCCGTTTCTTTGGACGAGATAAATATTTGTCACTTGGGGGCGTTGAATATTTCGGAATTAAAGTCTGATGCGGAAGAAGCCATTGGTAACATAGATATTTTATTTGTTCCTTTGGGTGGTGATCTTTTAGATTCTTCCGGTGCCGAAAAAATAATTTCCACCTTGGAGCCGAAAATTGTCATTCCTCTTTATCATGGACAAAAGGGAGAAGCAAAAAACCAGTTGGATGGGCTAATAAAAGAAATAGGAGATAAGAACACAAAGCCGATAGATAAATTGGTTGTAAAAAAGAAGGATCTAGACGGTAAAGACGGTGAGCTGATTGTTTTGGAACCGGCGCTTTCATAATTTGTGATTTTTAATGGCACTTTCAGAATATATAAAAAATCTTCAGGAAAAACCCGAAGAAGATAGGCAGAGAATTTTGTACATTTCCTGCACTGCATTAACTGCTCTGATTTTTATTATCTGGTTTTTTGTAAGATTTTACGAGTGGGGATGGACAATTCCGGGGTTGGGATTTGCGAGAGACGTTCTTTCTACGATAGAGAGTGTTTCTAAATATATAGGATTCTAAAAATATGGCAAAAGAAAAAAATAGTAAAAAAAGTGGGGGAGATTCTCCTGAAAAAGCAGTCGATATTTTAGCGACTCAAAAAATAATAGGTACAGACATTGTGCCGGAAATGAAGACCTCGTATTTGGACTATGCGATGTCTGTTATTATCTCTCGTGCTCTTCCAGATGTCCGCGATGGTCTTAAGCCTGTACACAGAAGAATCCTTTATGCCATGTATAAGTTGGGTCTTACTCATTCGGCAAAGTACAGAAAGTCAGCTCTTATCGTTGGAGAAGTTTTGGGTAATTACCACCCGCACGGAGATGTTTCTGTTTACGATGCAATGGTTAAGTTGGCCCAGGAGTTTTCGACTCGATACCCGCTTGTTGATGGACAGGGAAACTTTGGATCTATCGATGGTGATAGCGCGGCTGCATATAGGTATACCGAGGCTCGTATGTCCAAATTTGCCGGCGAGGTTTTACGTGATATCGAGAAAGAAACTGTCGATTTTGTCCCTAACTACGACAACCGCCTTTTGGAGCCGTCAGTGATGCCAACGGTTGTCCCAAATCTTTTAACTAACGGTACATTGGGTATCGCGGTAGGTATGGCAACGAAAATACCTCCCCATAACATGGGTGAAGTTTTGGATGCTCTAATCTATTTGGCTGATCACAAAGATGCCACCACCGAAGATCTTCTTAATTTTGTTAAAGGTCCAGACTTTCCTACTGGCGGCATAGTTTTTGGAGCTAAAGATTTATATCACGCATATGCTACAGGTCGTGGAGGCGTTGTTTGTCGTGGCGAGGCGGAGATTATTGAAAACAAGGCCGGAAGTTTCCAGATCATAATATCTTCCATACCGTACCAGGTGAACAAGTCTGAGATGATCATAAAAATGGCTGATCTAGTCAAAGACAAAAAAATTGAAGGAATAAGAGATATCCGAGATGAGTCTACGAAAGATATCAGAATAGCAATCGATCTTAAGGCGGGTGTTCATCCTCAAAAAGTTTTGAACGCTATATACAAATACACCGATCTTGAACAGTCTTTCAATTTCAACATGGTTGCTCTTGTTGATGGTGTCCCGAGAGTTTTGGCTCTTAAGACTATTTTGCAGGAATTTGTGGGATATAGGCGCATTGTTGTCACAAGACGAACCCAATTTGACCTCAGAAAAGCCGAAGAGAGGGCGCACATTTTATTGGGCTTGAAAAAAGCACTTGACCACATCGATGAAATAATAAAGACCATAAAGAAATCAAAAGACACCGACGAAGCGCGAAAAAATTTGATAGGCAACTTCAAATTTTCAGAACTTCAGGCTAATGCCATTTTGGAGATGAAACTTCAAAAGTTGGCTGGTCTTGAAAGAAAGAAGATTGAAGACGAACTAAACGAGAAGTTAAATCTGATAAAAGAACTGAAAGATTTATTGGGAAGTCCGGCCAAAATCTTGAAAGTAGTAAAAGATGAGTTTATCGACTTGAAGGCAAGATGCGCTGATGAAAGAAAAACGAAAGTTATAAAGGGTGGCGTTAAAGAAATTAATGTCGAAGACTTGATTCCAGAAAAAGACAACGTTCTTGTTTTGACCTCGGGTGGATACGTGAAGAGGACAGACCCATCAGAATATCGAGTTCAAAGGCGCGGTGGCGTTGGTGTTATCGACCTTGATACCAAAGAAGAAGATTTTATAACGATATTCTTGACTGCCAACAGTCACAGCGATATTTTGTTCTTTACTGATAAAGGCAAGACCTATCAGGTAAAAATGTATGATCTGCCTGAGGGCAAACGGGCGACCAGAGGTAAATCTATAATGAACTTCTTGTCGTTGTCTGATGGCGAGAGGGTAACTTCAGTTTTAGCTATGCCGAAAGAAGTTAAAGCCGCAGAAGGGCTATCCCTTCTTCTTGTTACCAAACAGGGCGTGACCAAAAAAGTTTCTGCTTCAAGTTTTAAGGATGTCCGAAGGAACGGTATCGTTGCGATAAAGCTTAGTGACGGCGACGAACTCATGTCTGCAAAGTTTGTAGAGAAGGGGGATACAGTCTCATTGGTTACCAGCGCCGGTCAATCGATTAGGTTTAAGGAATCTGATGTGCGCGAAATGGGAAGGGCCGCTGCCGGGGTTAGGGGAATTAAGACGAAGAAAGATGACATGGTTGTTGGCGCCGATGTTATTTCTAAGGGGCAGAAAGATGTTTATCTTCTGGTCATGAGTGAAAATGGTTTTGGGAAAATGACAGCTATCGACGAATATAAAGTTCAACACAGGGGTGGCTCAGGTATAAAGACAGCAAAGGTTACTAAGAAAAACGGCAATCTTATAATTGGTCGTGTCATGTCAGAAAAAGAAAACGAAATTGTGGCTATTTCCAAACAAGGCCAAGTGATAAGGGTTGATGTACACGAAATTCCGAAACTTGGTAGACAAACTCAAGGAGTCAGGATAATGAGGTTACGAGAAGGCGATGCTATTGCATCAATGACCTGTCTATAGAATTTTCCAGGGGTTTTGCCCAGGGTGTTGATTATTACTCTATCTGTAGGCACCGGACTCATATATAATGTGTCTAATGCCTTTTGTTGAGCCAACAAAAAACATAAATTATTTGGACCTTAAAGAGGGTTGGAAGGTTGCCGATTTTGGCACTGGCACTGGTTTTTATGCGTTGGCATTGGCCAAAAGGGTGGGCGAAAAAGGGCGAGTATACGCAATAGATGTTCAGAAAGATCTTCTCTCTGCCCTGGCAAATAAAGCGAAAGCCGATGGCTTGGGCAACATTGATACTATTTGGAGCGATTTAGACGAGAATGGAGGGGCAATGTTAGGAGATGGTTCTATCGACGCTTGCGTTGTTTCGAATATACTTTTTCAGGCTGAGAAGAAAGAAGTTATTGCAAGCGAAGCTGCTCGCATAACAAAATCTGGTGGCCAAGTCCTTGTCATAGACTGGTCGGGTTCTCATGGCGGAGTGGGCCCAATGTCTTCACAAGTGGTTACAAGGGCTGAGGCAGAAAGATTGTTTATGCCGAACAGTTTTGTAATCGATAAAGAGTTTGACGCCGGGGATCATCACTGGGGAGTAGTTTTCAAAAAGATATAAAATATGAGGCCATTTCAAACAATTTTACTTTTTATATTTGGGTTTATCGGGCTAATGGGGGTTCTTGTTTTTGCTGGTGTTTTCACCAATCAAAAAGGTGCCTCTTATGTAGGCGATGTTGTTGTGTGGGGGTCTGCGCCGCAGGAA
>JBAZWX010000010.1:8319-16208 GCA_041660145.1 Minisyncoccota bacterium
TAAGCGACAATTACAAGGACCAGTTTTCTATGGTCTATAAATATTTTGACCCAACTACGTTTGAAGATAAGCTTTTGGAGGCGCTAGCTAGTGGTAACGGGCCCGATATTGTCATCATTCCGTCAGATCTTATTTATCGACAATCCAACAAAATAGTACCGATCCCGTACGAAAGTTATCCCGAAAGAGGTTATCGAGATAATTTTATTGATGGAGGAGAAATATTTTTAGCGAAAGATGGGGTATTGGCTATTCCTTTTTACGTTGATCCGCTGGTTATGTACTGGAACAAAGACATATTTTCCAGTGTTGGTTTAGCAAGACCGCCTAAAGTATGGGATGACCTCCAAGACAGCATAAACAAACTGACGATTGCCGATAGAAATGCCAATGTCACTAGAAGCGCTATTGCGATGGGAACGTTTAATAATGTCGATTACGCTAAAGATATTTTATCGATGCTGTTTTTGCAGGCAGGTGTCCCGATAGTTGAAAGAAAGGTGGTAGAGGACGGAAGGGAGGTCGCTGTCCCCGCGCTTGCTTATTCCAACGGAGCATCTGTTGCAGCTTTAGATTTTTTCATGCAGTTTGCTGATCCTGCAAGGCCGGCATATTCTTGGAACACTGCCATGCCGTCATCTATGCGGGCGTTTTCGTCTGGCTCGCTGGCTCTTTACATTGGATATTCATCTGATTACAAAAAGATAAAAGAGATTAATCCTCACTTAAATTTTGATGTGAGTTCTATGCCCCAAAGGAATGCCACGGGCAGGAGAGATACATTTGCCAAAATATATGGCTTGGCTTTGTTAAAGAGTTCAAAAAATGCTGCTGCAGCTGGGCAGGTTATGGCCAAGCTAGACAGTAACGACTTGGCTCAAGCGTTTGTCAAAGCAACTGGTTTTCCGTCGGCCCGCAGAGAGGTTGTTGGAGGCGTTGCTAAAGATCCGAATTTATCTGTTTATAACGACTCATCTATTATAAGTTTTGCTTTCCTTGACCCATCTCCAGCAGAGACGAAAGATATTTTTTCAAGTATGATAAGTAGTGTGTCGACGGGTAAAAGGAGTAAAGAGGAGGCATTAACCGCAGCAAACGCTCAATTGGGTAATCTTCTAAAATAGGACATGACCAAGGCAAAATTATTATCATATCTTTTGGTTGGATTTCTGAGTCTTCCCTATGTCGCGGCCGCCGCGATTGTTCCGTGTACAGATAGTTGCACCTTTAAGGAACTTGGCGCGTTGGTAAAAAATTTGATAGATTTTTTCACATTAAAAGTAGCAGCACCGATAGGTTTGATATCTGTTACTATATCTGGGATACTTTATGTAATGGCGGCAGGTGATCCTGGGCAGGCGAATAAGGCCAAGGAAATATTATGGTATTCTGTAGGTGGTCTGGCGTTAGCTTTTGGTGCCCAACTTCTTATTAACACAATTTTAGATTTGTTCGCCAGTGAAGGATCCGGTTTAGTAAATAAGGCTCTTTAAATTATGATTAGGAAAGGGACAATTTATGGGTTGTTAGTTGGGGCTCTACCATACATAACGATGGCGGCTATTACCTCTCCGAGTAAATATACAAGTATAGAGGAGCTACTTAAGGCCATAGTAGATGCTGTTGCTCAGTTTGGGTTACCAATAGCTGGTTTGTATATTGTCTGGGTCGGTTTCAAATTTGTTTCAGCCGGAGGAAATGAAAGAGCCCTTGATGAAGCAAAAACAGGTTTTTTGTATGCTGTTGGGGGGGCAACACTTATTCTAGGGGCGAAAGTGGTTGTCGACACAATAATAGATACTATTAAAGGTTTATAATTTATTATTAGAAATTTTATGAGTCACGTAAAAAGAATCATAGGATTGTTTGCAGTTATGGTACCAGGTCTTGCGTTTGCAGATCTTAATACCGTTGTGCAAAAAATTTTAGGTCAACTTGGGAGTCTCCCAGCTCTTATCTTGGCTATCGCAGTTTTGTATTTTCTCTGGGGTGTAGTTAGTTACGTCAGGGCTGGGGCAGATGGAGATATCGCAGAGGCTTCCGCTATGATCATTTGGGGATTAGTGGCGATATTCGTTATTATTGCTGTTTGGGGCTTGGTCGGTTTAATAAGTACAACATTTGGAGTTGGTACAACAGGTACTGGTCTTAGTGCTCCTGGGTTAACACCATCATAGTTTTTATGTACGCTCTTTTAGCCTTATTTTTACCTGGTTTTGTTTACGCCAAAGAGTTGTCGGGTGTTTTGGGTGATATAAAAAATCAGCTCACATCTATTCCGGCTCTTCTATTGGCTGTCGCCACCATATATTTTCTTTGGAATGTTGTTGGATATGTTGGCGCCGGGGCTGATGAAAAATCGAGAACAGAGGCTATGCAGGGTATCGCTTGGGGATTATTTGGTCTTTTTGCCATAGTCGCAATGTGGGGATTAGTGAGTGTTGCAAAGAGTACTATTGGGTTATAATTAAGTAAGTTTAGTAGTTATTACAAGTTATATAATTATGAAGAGAATATTAATAGCAGCTTCTCCTATCGCATTGCCTTTCGTAGCATTGGCTGCCCAGATAAGAAATATAAATGATTTGATTTCTTCCTTGGGTAATATCTTGAACAGCGTTGCTCCTCTTGTAATTGGTTTGGCCTTCTTGTGGTTTATCTGGGGAGTGGTCAAGTACATTACAGCTGGAAGTGAGGAAGAAGACAGAAACAAAGGACGCGACATGATGATCTGGGGCATTATAGCCTTGTTCGTCATGACATCTGTTTGGGGACTTGTCGGTATATTGTCTGGAACATTTGAATTGAGCAATACACAGCCAACGGCTCCAACGATCTATAACCCAAGACCGTAATATAATTTTAGATGTCCTGGTGGTTTGTAAATATAGCTCATGCTGCTGGTAGCTCCATCGCTCTAGTGCAGAGTATAAAAACAAAGATTATAAATCCTGTTATTGGGTTTATAGCAGCTTTGGCGGCCATCATGTTTGTGTGGGGTGTTGTAGAGTTTGTTTCAGGGAGTGACAATGAAACCAAGCGCGACGAAGGAAAGCAACATATTCTTTGGGGAGTCATCGGTCTGACGATTATCGTGTCAGTGCAGGGGATTCTCAAAATGATATGTGACACAATAAGTTGCGGAATAATGTAGAGTTGTATCTCCATAAAAAATAAAAAAAGAGAAAGGCCACGTTTTACGTGGCCTTTCTCTTTGCCTTGGTCGAAAATTATGATAATCATTTTACACCTAATTCTTTTGTAGAAGTTTCTGTCAGTGCATTTATTATCCCGTTAACTGTATCTTTTGCCATTTGGTCTATTTTTTCTTGTTTAATACTCGGGTCATTAAAAGATGGTTCGTATATGTACCCGTATTCTACCAACATGCTAACTGGATCAAGTGTATTGTACCGCCCGATTGCTATAAGATCTTGGTCTTCTATTACGCCAATTTGTTCCTGCGGTAGGTTGCTTGTAGGGAAATCTTCTCCTAGCGCTTGCAACACGTAATTTGCTACCCACTTTGACGCCCTGGAGTTGGAATATTGTTTTTCCGGAATATATATAGCGATACCAGAAAAACTGCCTGGTTTACTTACATTTTTTCTTGGGACATCATTAATGTGAACATGTAAAACAATGTCTATTTTATTTTCATTGGCCCATTTATTTATTCCATAAAGCCTATCGGCGACAGACATGGCGGCGTTATTGTGGTAAACGGGATTTTCGGCAGAAGATATCTTGCCAGAAGACATTAACCTTTTCATTATTCTGAGATTCTCGTATTTCCAGAGAGATATCTTGTCCATGTTGTTATCGAAGTAGTCTTTCAAAAAAATACTCCACCCGTTGTTGTCTCTGGTTCGATAAACTTTGAAACGATAATCTTCGGAAAGTAGGTCAAAAATTTTGTTAGCTATTTCCAGGTTTACTTCACGCTCTTTTATTTTTCTGTATTCTGCGCCACCATAGTTTGGTTCGTGGCCGGGAACAATAAGAACTCTTACTTTATCGTCTTGACGTTCGGCCAGGCGCATTTTTTCCAGAAGGTATTTAGGCGAGGTGCTTTCGATAAAAAATATTCCGGCAACGTTTTTTATTTTCTGGTAATCTAGGAAACCGGCTAGCATAGCAGCGGCTGTTAATAAGATGACCGCCAAAAAGGCCACTCCGATGATTTTAAATGTTGTCCAACTTTTTGTTTTGTCCATGTTAAAGACATAATAGCATGACGGTTACTGTTTTTGCGATTGAAATTTTGATAAACGAAAAACCCCTGCCGGGCGGCAGGGTGGGGCAAAACAACATGGGGGTTACTGTACCAAATAGCTGAGGATGAAACCAGTAGCCAGAACCCACATAGGCGTTTCAACTGCGTGACAAAATTCTCTGACTGTTCGCATTGGATCACCCACGTCGCTAGTAGATGGTATCAGGAGACAGCTTACCAATACTATACCCAGCGCATGAGAAAACGCTATGGGGGCAAGTCCGATGGCAAACCACTTCCACAAAATGCAAATCACAATAGCATACACTAAACACTTCATGACCAGAGAAAGCGTAGCTACTAAAATTCGTCCACCTCTGAATATGTTTTTGATCTGAACAAAGGCGTATTCTTTTCCAACTGCGTCCGAGATAGGGTCGTTCATAACTGTTGCGTTCTCCTTTCAACGTGCTTCCAGCGTTGCTCAACGTTGGTTGCTGGGGATTTTGTTTATAAAACTAGCACAATGTTTTTAATATGTCAAGATCAACTTCTGAGAGGTAACTTTTTGGATAATTAAGATAAGACGAATCCATTTTTGGTATAATCTAAGTGTGGGTGAACTGTTCGATAAAAAAGATAAAGAACCAGCGGATACAAATATGGTCAAAATCGCTGTCTTTGGTTTGGGTCTATTAATGATTCTTGTTTCTTTGGCCGACTTGATTGACCTTGCGTCGGCTGGTAACAGTTTGTGGTCTTTTACGGCCACATGCGGTGGGAGTGGTGATTGTATCGCAACGACTGCCCCTGGTCTGATAATAATTGGTCTCGGTCTTGTTTTTGTTTCTCTCGGTTTGGTTATTACTGGAGTTATTTTGTTGTGGGTGGGTATCCTTGTGGGTTTTATCGCCTTTTGGATTAATTTTGGTTTTCTCGCATTTCTGGTTATTGTTGGAGTAACCGTTTTATGGTTATTATCTCAACCTCTTATTCACAAACTAAAAAAACGATAGGTTTTTTAGTTTCCCTGCCTTGGTTTTACTTTGTTATGTATGGCCTACGGTCTTGTCTCAAAGCAATTTTAAATTTTCACATAGCCGTCAAAAGGGAAATTCTTATCTTGCCGGCCTCCATTTATTAGCACGGAATCGTCCAAATCAAAACCAACTTGTCCAATGCCTTGTTTTTCTAGCGCGTTGTAAAGTACGGAATTAAGATTAATACTCTTGCCTAATTTTTGTTTTGTCTCTTGTGCGGTAACATCAATGTCAAAGTTTCTATCCACATTGACGCGGAAACTTTTCAATGTGGTATCATCAGACAAAAGATCACCGAGATTTTTATGTTGCATTTCTCCCTTGGCAATGTGAGCTGCCCCTAAAAGGACAAGTATCTTGCCCTTGCCGCTTGCTACTATGTTTCTTATGTTTGCGAACATTCGTTGATCTCTTTCTTCCTCTTTTTGTTGTTTCCACTCGGTATATGTTCCACTGTCAAATGCTTTATCAATTTCTTCCTGCGTATGTTTTTGGTTACTGTCTATACAATGGACGCGTAAGCCGAGTTCTCTCGCCCTTTTGAGTAAATAGTAATATTCGTGAAGGTGCCCAGAAAGAACGAAATTGTCTTCCACTGTCTTTTCAAACGCTGACATGGTTTTCAGTGTTTCAACTTCGTGTGTTTTGTGCCACTTATTGCGCAGTGTTTGATATTCAGCGACCTTCTCGTAATCATCAGGGTTGTCTGTTTCTTGAAATTTGCCTGTTTCCAGATAACGATCAAAATATTCTTGTAATCTTTCTTCAATCTCAAGGCCCACATCGGTAAGTCCATTTTCTTGTGCCTGTTCTAAAAATCCCATGACAGCCGTTTTTTCTATTGTTTCGGCTGTGTGTGCTTCTCCCAGGCAAACCACATCGTTTATCTTTATTTTTTTCGACAAGTAGTTTTGCCAGTTTTGTTGGTTTTGTTTAAGATTTTCTATGTTCAAAAATTTTTCATATTGTGAACGCTCGGTTTCGTTCATAAATCCCTCTGGCGTGGTTGATAAGTTGTACCAAACAAATTTTTTCAGTTGTGATGGGGGGGGGCTGCTCGACTGTCCTACCACTTTCACCCGTCAGCGAGGCGGTTTCTATTCTTGCTTCATCTGCGACGCGTCCGATAGAGGAGTTATAAAGTTCGACAGTTTTTTCTCCTTCGGTGATTAAGGTGTCTTGTTCAGGTTCACCGCCGGCCTTTTTTAGTTGAGTTAATAATTCTTGACTGCTTCGATTTTTTTGTCGAAAAAGTTCCGCAAATCTTTTCCAAAGATTATGGACAGAAATTCCTAGATTTTTTTCAGTTTTTTGCTGTAGTTCTACTGTATGAAAATTTGGATTTTCTGAAAGTTTCATATTATTGATTTTTCAATTTCTTTTTTCAACTTTTCAACCTTGAATTCATTAGACTTCTTTAGTAGGTTTTTTAGTAGCCGTGTCTTTTTTTCTGACAAAAAAACGACCTTTTCTTGGTAGTGGGACAGGAGAGCGTTTATTAGCGGTCGCTTGTCTTGCTTCATAACATCATTTTAGTTGTTTTTTGTATTCTGACAATCCCTCTTCTCGTTGTCTCATAACTGTTAAGTTATGTTCTGGTGTACCGGCGGGAGAGGACTCTCCTTCGCCTCTCACCACTGCTTCAAAACAAAGTCACCGAATGCTCACGCATCCGGTTCTTTCGCTTTTGTCTCGCCAGGCCGTAGCCTTGGCGAAGGCTGGTGCGCCTGCCTGCGCAGGCAGGCGGGAGAGGACTCGAACCTTACAGGTTCAGTACCCCGATTGTCCGCCCTGGGCGGATCAATCGGGCTTCTCGTCCCTCTCGCTGCTACAAAGCAAAATCACTGGGCACTTTATGCCCAGTTCATTTGCTTTTGTGCGCGGGAGAGGACTCGAACCTCCATGGGTTGCCCCACTAGCTCCTAAGGCTAGCGCGTCTACCAATTTCGCCACCCGCGCAAATTAAATTTTAACAAACAAATTCAATCCTTCCCATACTGTAAATGCCCCCTGCAGTATATCAATGGAGCCTGCCATGCACCCCACGCGGTGCGTGGCCACCCGCGCAAGTGCACATGCTATATAATAGGCTAACAAAATGTGGGCATGTTATCAATGCATTGAAATATAAAATTAAGGCCCCCTTTCAGGGGGCAGAAGATGTGGCTTATCTTTTTTTTGAGATTTCTTCGAGGGCTTTGGCAATACGTTCCAGTTGACGGCCGATTCCTCCTACACCATCCCATCCGCCATCGCGTAGAGCGCTGTTGATTCTCCACAAGGCAAGAGCGATATAGATTAGCATGGCCTCGCCAACTATAGACATAGCCGATTTCTCCTTTCTGTCCGCCTCACGTGATGTGGGGCGGGGCCGTGTCAGTAGTTTACTTCGTCGAGACTTGGCGCCCACTCCTTGATGACTCTTCCAGGAGAATGCCACCCGTTTTGAGCCGAGGCCCAAGTGATGGCGCTTTGATTGTCTTGGAAGTACTCGATCGCGATGCCACATTGACACCAAACGCCCTTCCACACTCCTGGGATAAGGACGATATCAACAGTTTGTGTTGGGTCGATAGGCCTGGGAATTGAAGGGAACGGGTTGTACAAAGTCGTATACAGGCCTGGCCTGTGTT
>JBAZWX010000011.1:0-15068 GCA_041660145.1 Minisyncoccota bacterium
AAGATCCAAAAGTTTATTACCTGTTTCAGAATCGAGGTTTCCGGTTGGTTCATCACCCAAAATTATTTCCGGGTCATTTATAACCGCGCGCAAAAAAGCGGTACGCTGTTGCTCGCCACCAGACATTTCAAGAGGGCAGTGGTCCATTCGATTTTCCAAGTTCACGCTCTTAAAATGTTCGTGGATTTTTTCATCACTAAGAATTTTGCCCGAAAAAAGAAGGGGCATCTTCACATTCTCCTCTGCTGTAAGCCATGGCAAGAGGTTGTACTGTTGAAACACAAAACCAAAAGTTATGGAGCGTAATTTGGCCCTTTCATCGTCGCTTAACACAGCGATGTCTTTCCCTCGTAAAAGAACCTGACCTTTGCTCGGCTTGTCCAAAAGGCCAACCATATTAAGCGTAGTGCTTTTACCAGAACCGCTCGAACCTATTATCGCCACAAAGTCTCCTTTCCAAACATTTATATTTATCCCTTTCAAAACCTCAGTGCGGGCCTCTCCTGTTCCAAATATTTTCCAAACGTTAGAAATTTTTAGTATTGGCTCACCAGAAAACTTTTCTGGGTTACTTTTGAAACGGTCGCGGCACTGATCGCCACAAAATTGTATCTCCTTGCTGCCGACAGAAAGGGGATGGCCAGTCGATTCAGAAAGGCTTATCCCGCAAACTGGATCTGTGAAAGTTTCTTTTTGTTTGCTTGTGGGAGCCGACATTAGTTTTCTGATATTGTAATCTTTTGACCTAAAGACAAACCGCTTAACACCTCCACATACTCACCATCGGAAATTCCCAAAGTCACGACAGTGTCAGTTTTGTTGCCCTTGGAATCAATCAGAGTAACCTTGGCCTGACCATCTTCTTTCTTAGAAAAAGATGACTCGGGAATAGCTAGCACGTCGTTTTTTTGCACAATAAAGATATCCAGATCAGCGCTCATTCCTGGCCTTATTCCAGACGCGGCAACGTCCTGACCATCAAAGGTGACGTTGGTCCTGTAATATATGTCACCGTCTTTTACTATCTGTTGAGGTTCAACAGAAAAAACTTTCCCAATAAATTCTTTGTCCGGAAAAGCATCAAACTTTAAGGTAACGGCATTTCCCCCTTCATTTTTTATCTTGCCAATTTCCAACTCAGATATATCTGCCTGGATCTTGTAACTGTTAGAAGACAAAACAACTGCCGTTGTCCCTAAAGTGAAAACCTCACCTTTCTCTAGACTTACTTTTGTGACCTTACCTGACACCGGAGCGTAAATCGTCGACTTCTTTATTTTGTCTTGCAGCACTCCGAGTTGATTTTTGTAAGAGTCTAAATTAGCCTCAGCTATTTTTATATCTTCTTTTCTCGAGCCCGCCTTTTCGTTATCAAGTTCCGCCGCCGCCAGAGAAACTACCGAATTGGCTGTGGCCAATTTTTCTTCCGCCGTAACTAAATTTGTTATAGCTGTATTAACATTCGTTCTCGCCGTAGATAAATCCGTTTTCCAAACTGTAAGTGTAGCGCTCGCTATGTTTGAACCCGATTGAGCAGCGTTCACTGCCGCCGCAGCATTATCCAGAAAACTTCTGGCTTTATATAAGTTGCTCTTAGCGCTTAAAATAAACGACGACAGATCGCTATCTAAAGATAACTTTTCAAGAGACGAGTCCCAGGTAATTAAATTTGTTTCAAGAGCAATCCTCGCGCTCTCAAGTTCCACTTTAAGATCCGAAGAAAAAGATAAAGAAACCGCGGACGTACGGGAATTACTAAAAATTTGGTCCGCCTTGCCCCTTATGGCGTCATCGGTTTTTGTGTAAGCATCTTGAAGCTTATCCAAGACAGATCCTTTGGCATCGCTTAGATTTGCTTTAGCGTTGTCGAGTTTTACCTGCAAAATGTTCAGCTCTTCCGGCGTTGCGCCAGTTTTTGCTTTTTCCAATTCTGCTTCGCTCTCTGCTATCGACGCGTTTACTTGTCCAACCTGAAATTCATAGTCTGCGGTATCAAGTTTAATAAGGGGGTCAGAAATCGCTACCTGGTTACCCTCCTTTACATATATTTTTTCGACTACACCGGCAACGGGAAAAGATAGGTTAACTTCCTTTTCTGCCACCACCTCTCCACGAACCTTAACAGTCTCTTTTATGTCTCTTTTCGTCACATCGAGAATAATATCCTGGCCCTTCCCCCCTCCAATTTTCTTATAGGTCCAGAATCCGGCAACTATTATGCCCAAGATTACTATAAAAATGATATAACGCGATGGTTTACTCATATTAAGCCTATTCTACCATTCGAAGGGAAAAAGAAAGAGCCCCACAACGGGGCCCTCGTCTTTTTTACAAATTTTGTAAAAGATTATTCCTGGCTTTTTTCGTAAGCCTTGTCGACTGCCATAGCAGCCAAAGCCTTTTCCATTTCTGCATCATCTTTAGACGGTTCGGAAATTCCTTTAGACTCAATCTGCGCAGCTTTTTCGACAGCCAAACGAGCAGTAGCCATGCGCATACGTCGCTGTTCTGCCGCAACGGCTTCTTCGGGATCTGTTCCTGCGTCTTTTGCCTTTTGCCTTATTCTTCTTTCCTCCTCGGGAAGAAGAGAAAAGTGCCCTGTCTCGTCAACCATAGGCTCTGTCTTCATTTCACCGGTTTTTCCCTTAGCACTAACGGCGCCGTCCCAATTTTCTCCTTTTATGACAGGGACATCTTTTTTCTCGGCCTTAGCCCCGCCCCCACCAAGTATTTTTTCCCAAAATCCAGCCATATTTTTTTGATTTTTATTTTATTACTAACTACTTAATATAGTACATTCAGAGGCGTCTGTTGGCAAGAGAGCTTCTCAAGGCCTACGCCAAACAAAAGAACTATTATCTTTCATGATATAATTGCCTTTGTTAAAAAATAATTATTCTAATATGACTAGTCACAAAGCTGGGTTTGCCCCACTCATAGGTCTCATCGTTGTCCTCTTTATTTTAAGCGGGGGATATTACTATATAAACTTTGGTTCCAAGCCAGTTTCACCGTCATCGTCATCATCCTCTTCTTCTTCATCATCAGACAAAAATTTGGTTGGTGTCTGGAAAATAGACAAAATGTATTCTTACGATGTCGCCGCCAAAAACTGGAAAGACGCTTACTCTCCAAGCAGCCTAGATGCCATGGAAATAACAAGTGACAACAAAATATGTACGGCCGGAAGCGTCGTCGATGGAAAACTTAAGTGCCTTTACAACCCATACTCAGATCTAAAAGTGGAAGGGGACAGATTTGTATTTCCAGACATCGAGGTTGGAACATCTCCCCTTAGCCCAAACATGTGGTGGAACTATGATGGAACGTCCCTTGAAATCGTTACAAAAACAAGAGATGGAAATCCTTTCTTGAAAAACGTGTATTCAAAAATATAGGTCACGCCTATCTACGAAAAAACTTCAAAACGGTGCCACAAAGGTGGTACCGTTTTTGTTTTGGTGAGTACATTTACCACCAAACTATTATTTACGGCCGTTTTTACCATTTTAAATTGACTTTGGCTACCAATTGTGATATAATAGAAAACAGACAACAAAAATAAAGCACATCGAAATAGGATCAGAAAAAAATACGATAAATATAATAAAATCCATCTAGAAAGATTCAAAAGAGCCTAAACTACGCCCGACCGGTAACAACACGCAACTGCACACCGCAACAGGAGACAGAAAGGAAGGTACCATCGATGAACAGGATCAAACGACTCCGAGAGATCCGCGATGACATCCAGGGAATGCAGACCGCGGTTCGGATCCTGGACGAAGCCTGGAAGGCAAGGCAAGCACAGACCAACCTGGACAGGAGCCGCCTCGCCGAGATCGAGTCTATCCAGACCGCCAAGAGGCTGATCGAAGCCGACCTCCAGGTGGAGGCCGACGATCTGGTCAGCCTCTGTCTTCACGGCAACATGGACGACTGTCACTCGGCCAGCTTCATCTTGAGGAGCCTCAACCTGGAGAAGGACCTGGAGAAGGTCACCAGCGAACTGGCCAGGAGGGTCACCGACTTTGGCCCGGGCATGGATACCACCAGCGCCGATCTGCTGGCGAAGGACGCGATCGAGAAGCTCGACTGGATCGACTGGGAGAAGGCCAAGATCGCCAAGCTCTACCTGTCCGAACTGGCCGGGAGAGAGGCACAGAGCGACGGCAACTACACCGTTCGCAACAGGCTCCAGACGATCAACACGGTCAACCTTCGCAGCGATCCGCCGGTTAACGTCATGGTCATCGTACCCAGGCCCTGATCCACGGTTCCGCCGGCCAATCCGGCAAGTCATGTACCATCCAGTGCATGGCAAAAGCCGCCCTCCCCAGGGCGGCTGACTATTTTTATATTAGGACAAAACTAAAATTTTAAACGCAATAAGGGCTTGCAAAACAAAGCTATTTATGATATCTTAAAAAAATGCTAAAGAAATCGACTAAGCAAGATATTATAAAAAAGGCTCAATCTCACGAAAAAGATACTGGCTCTTCTAGTATTCAAGTTGCCCTTTTAACTGAGAGAATCACAAAACTAACAGAACACCTAAAAAGCAACAAAAAAGATAGCCACTCAAGACGTGGTCTTCTAAAAATGGTCGCCGACAGACGAGACTTGATCGAGTACCTAAAGAAAAAAGAACCAAAGAAATTCGAAGAGATAACAAAGAAGTTTAAACTGAAGAAATAGTTTTTATGGCAATCATCAAACAGAAAGGACAAAGGGTCGGTGTATTCATCGACGCTCAAAACCTTTATCACAGCGCAAAAAATCTTTTTAAGGCAAGAGTGAATTTCGGAGCGGTCATGGAAGATGCAATCGCCGGACGCAACTTGGTCCGAGCAATTGCCTACGTTATAACCACTGAGAGCGGCGAAGAAAAAAGTTTTTTTGATGCCCTAGAAAAATTGGGGATCGAAACCAAAACAAAAGACCTCCAAATATTCTGGGGTGGGGCAAAAAAGGCCGACTGGGATGTTGGGCTAGCTGTGGACGCCATTAAGCTCGCGCCAAAATTAGACGCCGTGGTTTTAGTGGCCGGAGACGGTGACTACGTTCCTCTGGTTGAATACTTAAAGGCCACAACACAGGTAGAAGTCATCTCGTTTGGTAAAAGCACCTCTGGAAAATTACGCGAGGTTGCCGATGATTTTGTCGACCTTTGTGGTGATCCAAAAAAGTATCTGATCGGATATCGCGGACACGCCGGCAAATAATATTAGTTTTTAGTATTTTAAAAAATTATAAGCGTCTGACCTTCAGATAGGTAGTATTGAATGATTTCAATACTAAAATCTGTGGGCCAGATATAACTTAGCCCATATGACTAAGAAAGAATACAGCCTCGAAATAGGCGGTAAAGTTATTAGCGCTATTTTTTCCGACCTGGCAGACCAAACAAGTGGTTCTGTCATGGTTAAG
This sequence comes from Minisyncoccota bacterium, assembly GCA_041660145.1. Taxonomy (GTDB): domain Bacteria; phylum Patescibacteriota; class Minisyncoccia; order Phycocordibacterales; family UBA12445; genus JBAZWX01. The sequence continues at coordinate 5,431 of JBAZWX010000011.1, forward strand.
TGCGGCCAAACGGTCGTAATAGCAAACGCGACAATGGGAGGCCTGAAAGATTCAGACTTCTTCCCTCTAACCGTCGACTTCGAAGAGCGGTTCTATGCCGCAGGAAAAATCCTCGGAGGACAATTCATAAGAAGAGAAGGCCGCCCAACTGAAGAGGCAATTTTGACGTCGAGAATTATCGACCGAACCATTCGACCTCTTTTCGCACAGCACATAAGAAACGACATTCAAGTAGTTGTTACATGTCTTGCGATAGATGAAGAAAATGATCCAGATACATTGGCTATAATAGCTGCGTCTCTGGCAATTGCTGCATCAAACATTCCTTGGAACGGCCCAGTTGGAGCTGTTCGAGTCGGCAAAAAGACTGCCGGAGACAATTTGGTAGTTAACCCAATATACAAAGATAGAGAAGGAGCCGCTTTAGATGCCGTTATCTGCGGAAGAGCCGGCAAGGTTTGCATGATCGAAACCGAGGCCAAAGAGGTAGACGAAAAAACAATGTCTGAGGCTTTTGCCTTGGCTCTTTCTGAAATAGCTAAGCTGGAAAAGTTCCAAAAAGACATTGCCAAAGAGATAGGAAAAACAAAAACAGAAATACCGGCACCAGAATTATCAGCCGAGGTTAAATCTCTTTTCGAAAAGGAGATTGCTCCAAAACTTGATGCAACAATTTTTGCTGGGGCAGGAAGCCAAAAAATCGGAGAACTCGAAAAAGAATGGATAAAAATGGTTGAAGAAAAATTCCCTGAACAAAAAATATCTGGAATTGCCAGCGTATACTTTAACGACACGGTGGACGAAATCGTTCACAACGAAGCAGTAAAAAACGACAGACGAGCCGACGGACGAAAAATGAATCAGCTTCGAGAACTTTCGGCCGAGGCTGGAGGAATCTCATCAATGATTCACGGAACAGGGATTTTCTACCGAGGTGGCACGCACGTTTTGTCTGCCCTCACACTTGGTGGTCCAGGCGATTCACAACTTCTAGACGGTCCAGAAATTCGAGGAAAGAAATATTTCATGCACCACTATAATTTCCCTCCATATTCTTCAGGAGAAACAGGCCGATTGGGTACGAACAGAAGATCGATCGGGCACGGCGCTTTGGCGGAAAAATCATTGCGCGGAATTTTGCCAGAACGTGAACAGTTCCCTTACACAATAAGGCTCGTGTCTGAATCGATGGCATCAAACGGTTCAACCTCTATGGCCTCTGTTTGTGCAAGTACCGTCGCACTCATGGACGGAGGAGTGCCAATTAAGCGACCGGCAGCCGGTATTGCCATGGGCTTAATGATTTTGCCAGACGGAAAATACAAGGTTTTGACAGACATCCAAGGTCCTGAGGATCATCACGGCGACATGGACTTTAAGGTAGCCGGGACACGCGAAGGGATAACAGGAATTCAACTCGATATAAAAGTGGACGGGGTTGACGCAAAAATACTTTCGGAAGCCCTCGCGGCCGCCAAAGAAGCCAGGCACCAAATTCTAGACGTTATAGAAAAAGCCATATCGGCGCCAAGAGCAAACCTTGCTCCTTCGGCTCCAAAAATAGAAAAGACCAAAGTTGAGATAGAAAAGATCGGTGCAGTCATAGGTCCTGGAGGAAAAGTTATACAACAACTATGCCGAGACTACGATGTACAAATTGACATCGAACAGGCAGACGGAAGCGTGTTTATCACAGGAAAAGATTTGGAAAAGGTAAAAGCTGCCCGAGCTGTCATCGAGGGCATTGTTAAAGAGTATAAGGCCGGAGAAAAATTCACTGGAAAAGTAACTCGACTGATGGAATTCGGAGCGTTCGTCGAAATCGGACCAAACGCAGAAGGAATGGTCCATATTTCTGAAGTAGCACCTTTCCGAATAAACAGAATAAGCGATGTCATCAAGGAAGGAGAGGAAGTTAACGTCATAATTAAAGAAATCGACGAAAAAGGAAGAATAAACCTTTCTATAAAAGATGTCGACCCAAACTTTGCCTCAAGAAAGGGGGTACAGCCAGGGGCAGCTCCAATGGATAGACCATTTAACCGAGCTCCACGAAGAGATTTTGGTGGTCATGGCGGAGAAAGACGCGACAGAAGGTAGAATTAAATCAAGAGATATCAAAAAGAGAGACCGTTCGCAACATGCGGCGGTTTTTCTTTTTTCATTTGGCAGAGCAAATTCAATCCACAAATAAACAAAAGAGTAAAAGACTAATTGGAGTATAATAATAGACATGGAAGACCAGCTAAAAACAGGCCAGGTTTCTTCAGTGGACCAGGGGACAAGTGGACCAGTACCAACAGCCCCGCAAACGCCTGTTCAAAACACGCCGACAGCGGCGCAACAAGATTCATCAAGTGCGACACTAAACGCCCAAATAGCCCAAAATGCCGAAGAGAAAAGGCGCCTTGCTATGCTTGCCATGGAGGGAGAAAAGGGGCGTGAACGTCGAGAAATATTAGAGCGCGAAAAAAAAGAACAAGAAATAAAAGGCCAACTTTCTTTCGAAAAAAACGAGTTGGAAAAGAAAATAGAGGCTATCGGCCGAAAAAAGGAAGGGCTGGAAATCCGCTGGGTGGAGCTATCTGATCGAAAAACCCCTCTTCAACAACAACTCGAGCCTTTGTTAAAACAAGAAACCGAAGTAGAACAACAGGAGCACGAAATAGAACAAGAGGAGCACATTGCGACGTCACCGGTTCAAAGACGCGAACTCGAACAAAAAAGGTGGGCCGCTGACGACAAACGTCGGACGATCGAAACAAAAAAGTGGGCGCTTGAAGAGCAGGTAGTAAAAATAGACGAGGCTCTCGATGAAAACACAAAAGAGTACCAGAAACTTCTCGACGAAGAAGACCAGCTCGTGACAAGGTTGCGCGAGATCGAAAAAAATCTTGAAGTTTACGGACAGTAAACAACTCATGGATCAAAACAACATTCAAAACACTCCGGCCGACACAGGCAACACAGAAACAGGGAATGTAACGCAACCCTCGGTTCCTTTTACCCAACCGACAAAAGAATCTCTCGATGAAAGAAGAAGGAAAGCGGCCTTGGCAATGGGAGGTAACAAAGTCGCCGAGATAGAAAAAAAGAAGGAAGAGCCAAAGAAGGAGTCGTGGCTTTCATCTATAACTAAAAGTTTTACCTCGGCAACCAACTCGATAGATTTAGCTAAACGCAGGGCCGAAGCCAAAATGGCCATGGAAGGAAAATCCAGACGCGAAAAAAGAGTTGAAGAAGAGCGAATAGAGCAACTCCAAACAAAACAGAAAAAAGAGCAAGCCGAAAAAGAGCGCCAACTAGTGGCGGCTAAAACCAGAGCAGAGGAAGAACGCATAGCTCATGCCGAAGCTGAAAAACAAGCGGCCGCAAAACAAGCCACACACACACGTTTGGAATTTGAACAGATCAAAAAAGCGGGAGGAAATTTAAACGCTATACGCACACTTCGCACGGACGTAGACAGTTTTATAAAAGACCAAAACATGTCGGCTATTAAAATGGCTGTGATGGAAACAGAAAGACAGAAAAATGGAGGAGCAAATCTGGAAGCGCCAAAACCGATAAGCAAAAGCGCCGTTGCTTTTATAGTTGTTTTCCTTGTAGCCGGTCTGGCTATCGTCTTTTCAGCCATGTGGTACAAGAACATTTCTCTGACAGATCTTTTAGACATTCTTAAAGGACAGGACAAAAACGCCATCGTGGCGCCGGCCTCTCCCGGCAAAACAGAACCAAATCTGGTTTTTGTAGAAGAGATGAGAAGCCTCGAACTTGGAGTGATGTCTCCAAAAGAAGCCGCCAGTGCTGTCAGAACAGAAATAAAAAATGCTGATCTAAAACTTGGTGCCGCAGAAGCCATTGTTTTGAAACAAGATGGCAACCTCATGCCAAATCTAACCGCCTACTTGGAAAAAATAAACTTGGTTCTGCCAAAAGTCCTTCTCAGGCTCCTCGACCAAAACCTTTTCATGTACGGTGTGTACTCGTCCATAGAAAACAGCGGTTTCCTCCTTTTGAAAACAAATTTCATGGAAAAGGCTTACGCCGAAATGCTGTCTTGGGAAGAAAATCTTCTGGCCAAAGACATGATGCCGTTTTTAAGTACAAAGAAGGGGAGCGACGAAATATACAAAGCAAAGTTTAAAGATGAACTCATCAAAAACACGAATGCCAGGGTCCTTCAATCGGCAACCGGAGGCGTTTATCTTGTATACGGTTTTCTCGATAGAGACGTCCTTCTTATAACCGGCACAAAACAAGCTTTCACAGAAATACTTCGTCGATACAACACACCAATGCCTCAGTCAAAGTAGACAAGACCAACCTTTTTGATATCATATCTACATCATGGCAATAGATTTAAAACTTTTTAAAAGCAAACTCGAAACAGAGAAAAAGCGTCTTGAAGAAGAACTTGAATCTCTGGCCAGTAAAAATCCAAAAAACCCAAACGATTGGGAAGCAAGCTACGACAAAAGTGAGGGGGACGATACCGTTATGGAAAACGAGCCAGATCCAAGTGATATGGCCGACATATTAGAAGACCTCCAAGAGAGAGAATCCCTGGTAAACGATGTGCTAGAAGTAAGGTTGGTACAAGTTAATGCTGCCCTTGCTGCCATAGAAAATAACAAATATGGTCTTTGCCAAGAAGGCTACGACCACCCAATAGAAGAAAGAAGACTCGAAGCAAATCCGGCTGCCCTCACCTGTTTGAAACACATAAAGAGTTCTTAAAAGAAAATGCTGTCTAAGATATATTCCGCTCAGATACTAGGACTGGGCGTTCATATCGTTGAAGTAGAAACTGACATATCACGTGGCATCAAATCTTTCAATATTGTTGGGCTACCAGACAAAGCGGTCGAAGAGGCAAAAGATAGAATAAACGCCGCGATAAAAAACTCCGGTCTAGTTCCCCCAAATAAGGGGAATAAAAAGACCGTTGTTTCGCTTGCCCCGGCCGACGTAAAGAAAGAAGGCCCAATTTTTGACCTAGCGATAGCACTTGGCAGTCTTTTGGCATCTGGACAAATCGCCTTCAATCCAAAAGGAAAAATTTTCATAGGAGAGTTAGCCCTCGATGGAGAAATCCGCCCGATCAAGGGAACTGTTTTGATAGCAAAAGAAGCCAAACGATCTGGTTTTAAAGAAATATATACACCAGCAAAAAACGCCAGTGAGGCCGCCCTTGTAGACGGCATAAAAGTTTACGGCTGTAAAAATTTTAAAGAAGTAATTGAACATCTAGACGAGACGCCAACAAAAGAAGAGAAAAACAAACCGATAAAAATAGAGGCTACCCCAAAGGTAAACATCACTAAGCGAAGTAAAAAAACTTGCACAGACTTTTCAGAAATAAAAGGACAAGAGACAGCCAAGCGAGGATTGGAAATAGCGGCTGCCGGAGGTCACAACATGATAATGTACGGTCCACCAGGAACAGGAAAAACAATGCTCGCAAAAGCCCTGGCTGGCATTCTTCCTCCGCTTGATGAAAACGATGCCCTGGAAGTAACAAGTATATATTCGGCCTCAGGAATTTTAGACGACATAGTTTCTGATCCTCCCTTTCGAAACCCACACCACACGTCATCGTACATATCTTTAGTTGGTGGTGGAACGTGGCCAAAACCGGGAGAGATAACCCTTGCTCATCATGGAGTCCTCTTTCTAGATGAGTTTCCAGAATTTGAAAAAAGAGTTATAGAATCGCTCAGACAACCGCTCGAAGACAAAATAGTAACGATATCGCGTGCGAAAGGAACAATGAGATTTCCGGCAGATTTTATTCTTATTGCCGCCATGAACCCCTGCCCATGTGGCAACAGGGGATCAGACAAAAAAGAATGCATTTGCTCACAAGGAGCGATAATGAATTACCAGAGAAAAATTTCCGGCCCAATCGCCGACAGAATAGATATTTGGGTAGAAGTTCCGGCCATCGAGTATAAAAAGCTTTCTGAAAAATCTGACGAGAAAGAAATTTCTCCAAGTATTCAGGAAAGAGTCGGCAAAGCAAGGTCGCGCCAAAAAGAAAGGTTTAATAAACTCGGTCTGGAAGGAATGAAAACAAACAGCCAGATGGGAACAAAAGAGGTAAAAAATTTCTGCCCTCTTTCAGAAAGTCTGACAAGCCTTTTAAACATGTCGGCCGAAAAATTAATGATGTCTCCACGCGCATATTTTAGAGTTATAAAACTCGCCCGCACAATCGCCGACTTAGACAACTCAGAAAACATCGAGGAACGCCATCTTCTCGAAGCCCTTCAATATCGCCCAAAAGCAGAATAGCCTTTTTGTCTTCTGCGTTCTGTTGACCAAACCAAAACCAAGTGCTAAAGTACACCGCGAAGCTCATTGAGCAAAGGAGCGTGACATGGGAGCAAAAATCCAGCTCGCTTTGGAATTGGCTAAGGCAGTATTCCCTTTTTGGGCAGACTCGCCCATGTGTCCAAGGTTGCGAGTTACCAGAGTAATAAAGACCACGACATACCTGTGTATCTCTTACGAACATTACGATGACAGAGAAAAACAGTGGTGCAATGGAACAGGCTTTTCGGCCAACCTAGAGAACAACACCTTCAGCGGTACCTTCCTTGGTGATGACCACGGCAGTTGTGAGGGAGCAATTGGATTTGCTATCCTCACTTGTCTACCTGCCCTTGCGCTATCTCCGGTCATCGCGGCCAAAAGACTCCGTCATAGTTACATCCAAAAAAGGCATGGTATGTCTCACCACCATTACGCCTTTCTTCGAGCGCTAAAGGGTCAAATCGACCACGAGGTAGAGGCCATTCTTGTCGACCTGTTTCACAAGGATTGGCAAAGGCACCTCTATTTGGCCAGATCCGTCAATCTCGAAGAGGCCAAGAACGTGCTTCGCACCTGCGTTCTTCATGAAGTTCACTATGAACCGACGATCGACCTTGAACTGAGAGGAGCTATCGCGTCCAGACAGCTCTACTGGTACGATGAAGGCAATCCCAAACAACAACTGGGTAAGGGCGACTTCATCAGAGGAGACAGCGTCGTGATAGTTCTTGGTTCGGTTTTTGTTGGCGAAGAAGCCAACGAACTAGCACTTTGTTTCAAGACAAAAAATACCAGAGAAGCCGTTTTGGTCATAGAGGTCAAGTAACATCAGAGATCTAACAAAACATTTGGGGCCCATCCGGGCCCCAAATGTTTTGTTAGAAGTTGATCAACCCCACAAACAAAACTTTTTCGCCATGCTTTTTGGGAGACTCTCGCAGCCCGACGGGGCGAGAGCGAGCTGAAAATTCAGCAGAATTTTACAGCGTGCTCACAAAAAGTATGGTGGAAAAGTTTCGTCGTCACAACTTTAATAACTGGCCAGTGGGTTTTTGGCTCCACGAACTTCAAAGTGAAGGTGAGGGCCGGTAGAATTTCCAGACGACCCAACGTATCCTATAATCTGACCTTGAAACACATACGAACCAGGACTTACTAAAACTCTCTGCATGTGAGCATAAAGAGTTTGTGTTCCATTTGAGTGAGAAACAACCACATAGTTTCCGTATCCTCCGTTCCAGCCACCAATACGGCTAACGATAACGTTACCAGAAGCTGCGGCCATTATAGGTTCAGCGCCAGAACAGTGACAATCGGGAGCCACATCTACAGCATTATACATGTGTAACCCTTGTGTGAGCCTTCCTCCGTTTACAGGCCTTATGTAGTACCCAGGATAATTTGGTTGAGAGGCAAACCTCTTGGCCAAAGCAGATTTAGATGACGGAGTGGTTGGTACAGAAATATAATCGGTGCCACCAGGAATGATTATTACATCACCAATGGCAATTTTTGATGTTTTAGTCAGGTCGTTGTACTGCAAAATTTCGTTAACATCTCCTCCGTACTTTTTGGCAATTTTTTCTACGGTCTCACCAGACTTAACCGTATGTCGAACACCGGAAACAGGAAGGATTACAAGACTCTGTCCTTCTTTAAGAGCCGAGCTCTTGCTTAGCCCGTTTGCCCACAAAATGGTATTGGCAGATATATCAAACATGGCAGCTATACTACTTACCGTGTCTCCCTTTCTAACTGTATAGGTACTAATTTGACTGCTTGTCGGAGCAAACTCCTCGACATCAACCATGGTACCCAACGGACCAACACTGGCCATTAAGGCAGAGTCAGCGACAATAGTTATATCTTCCTTCCTTGCTGCATTTGGATCAGGACTCGAAACAGCAGCCAAGAGCGCCACGTTCTGAACAGTAACCGTTTTTGCGTCTGCCTCAACGGTGTCGCTGGAAAAAAGGTCAGACACAAAAGAGAAAAGTCCGGCATGAGCCGGAACAGGAGAGACAAACATTATGGCAAAAAGAAAACCAGAAACCACTGACATTTGTGTCAGAGCAACCTTTGTCTGTATGTAAATTTGGGCTAGATAACCTGAGTTTAGATGCGTTTTGTTATCTTTGCCTCTATTTTCATTTGGAATAAGCCTAGTTTAAGTTAAGTTGGGGCAAAACATACCCCGGAAATCACCCGTAGCCACCTCAAAAGTGGTCTAACTACAGTAGGTATATAATACCCTAAATTTGGGGTGTTTTCAACATATGTCTACATCTTTGACGTTAAATCCTTATTTATAGCCATTTCCTAATATAGAATACCTAATTTTATACCTTTTTGTCAAATATATACGGCATTATTCCTTGACTTTTTGGTAGTTTTGTGATAAACTTATAGGAGAAGTAAGGACCTTTCAAACTAAAGAGATACAAATTAAAAAAACAAGTAAAAACAACGAACAGCGCGTGTCGGGATTCTCGTCTTGATGGTTATATGACATCAATTCAGTTATTTTTGGTTAGAAGAGCCATCAATACGAGAATCCTGACCGAAGCAAAGTGCGTTAGGTGGGATACTCCTGGAGGGATAGTATGCGATTCATCATATCTCGCTCTCACGGTCCCGTGTTTGACAGAGGATATGGAGTTGTGACTGTGGTCCACTTCATGCCCGGAGACAGGCTTGCAGTTTTGGGAGAGGTGAACAAGTCTTTCGAACAGTTCACCGACCAGAGCCAGAGCGAGTCCGTTCCCGGCGCCACGATCCTCGACTTCACGGGCAACTGCCTGACGGTGCTCTCCAAGGTCACCAGCAATGGCACCGCCTGTAACGTGGCCCACTTCGCCAGGGAAAACTGGAACGGCCCGGAGAACCGACCCCAGATGTTCCTGGCAGGGGACATCAACCAGGGCAAGGCCAACCGTTGCGTCTTCCCCCGGCTCTCCAAGAGGATCCGGGCGTCCGGCACCGTCGAACAGCAGAGACAGCACAGTGCCACGGGAGGATCGGACTTCATCCTGAAGTTCGCCCCCGAGATCGCCGTATCCATCGCCGAGCTCCCGACCGAAAACGACGTCGCCAACAATCTGCCCTGCTACATCATCAGGCGCGACGAGGCCGACTGTCTGCTCAAGGGCACGCAAAGCCCGGCCGGCGGAAACGACAGGCCCATGCCCGTCACCGCCAGCCGCCCGGCCGCCGTCCAGGACGACAGCGTCGCTCGGGACATGGTGAGATTCGCGTGTCGCGTCATGGAGAGTTCCGACGCCACCACCGAGGAAAAGAAGGCGGCTCTCTCCAGGCTCCAA
>JBAZWX010000012.1:0-13627 GCA_041660145.1 Minisyncoccota bacterium
TCTTGTAGTTTTCGGAATGCCTACCAGCTTCTGCCTTCTTGGCTTGCGCGACAGAAGGGTCAGCCTCAGCAGCATTCATGCAAGAGTTGTAAAGCGTCTGTGCCCCATCTCTCTTGCGAGTTGCCAGGTTCAAATTCTCTTCCAAGGTGCCAAGTTCCCTCTCGCGGTTTTTCTTCTGAAGAACCATCTCTGAAACGGCATTGTGAAGTTCACGATATTGTTCGGCCTTTTGGTCCTTTTCGGCCTGAGCAGCTGCTCTGATACCATCCGGATCACCTGTGATGATACTATCGGCAGCACGATCGACCTTAAAACCGAGCATTATTACGATGTTTCTGAACAGTCTCCCGATTGCTCCGAACATGCCTTTTGTTCGCCTCCTTCGCTTCGTTACCTGGCGCCTTGCGACGCCTTCAGGTATTCTTCGCCATCTTCGGCAGATACGCCGCCCGCGCCATTGCGCAGGTCTTCTTCGAGTTCTCGAGCCGCCTTGATGGCCAACTCGAGTTGAGTAACGTCCGAAGAACATACATCGGAAATACCACCATCAGAGGTCACAGACTGTCGACTTGATAGGTCGATTGTGGCCACATTCATGGCTGCCTCAACCCCATCAAGTTTTCCAATCAGGCGATCCCTTGCGACCATCTGCGCCGCATGGGCATTGATAGTCTTTTGATGATTCTCAAGGCTTCGTTTTGCAACCTCAGCCCTTTGTAGATCAGAGACTTTTTCGTAGTTGGCAATATCTTTGACGCACTTGTCACGATCTTTAGTCGCCTTGTCCACGTCGATGACCTGCAAAGCCTTGTGGATACTGATAGCTTGCTGCAAGTACTTGATACCATCGGCAAAAGCTTCATCAGCCAAGCGGCGAAATTTGTCGGCCTCTTCTGACTCCGCCTTTTTCAAAACAGCAATGAGTTTTTGATACGACCCAAGAAGTTCATTGGCTTCTCTATAACCATCGGGAAACGCGAGGCTTTGACACTCGCTGACCAAACCCTGAATGGTCTCTCCGGCCTCCACATCCTGACACGCTCGCAAACGCTCCATGAGCTCTTTTGCGTGTGCCTTAGCGAGAGGCTCAGCCATAATAAAGGCCCGAACAATGAAAGCAGCCAGCCCACTAGACAGGCTTGCAAAAGCTGTCAGGGCAACACCCAAACCACCAAACGCACAGACATACATTGCAAGAACGACAGACAGCGCCACTGGCAAAATAACAGCCGGGTGCTGAATGGTGTCCTTGAGTACTTCCCTGCGAATGGAGTTGTGTGAAAACTCTTCGGGAGCAGGCTTCTTGGGCCTGTCTCGATTTTTCACCTCATTTTCGTTCATGGGCATTCTCCTTTCTGTCAGAGCGAATCTTCCAGAAGGACAAACTCCACACGCGGCAATCGGTACTGGTAAGCTCGCTGCGACTCATCTTGCTTCCGCTTGATGGGCATCTTGCTTCCAACACCTTCACCGCGCAGGCGGTTTGTCTCGATGTGATGCGCGACAGACAGATACTTGGCGACGACGTCCGCACGCTCTTGTGAAAGCTGCAGATTCTCTTTTTCGTCACCGGGCCCCGTGTGCCCTCGAATCAACACCCGGTCACCCGGGAAATTGTTCTTGAGCATCGTTGCCACGTTGTCGACTTGTTCCTTCCCGATATCAGACAAAGTGTTGTCACCGTTCTGAAAGTTGATCGGCTCCACACGAAGTGTGGCAACTTCCTTCAGCTCGGACCAACCCTTGTCGTCCAGCGGACCAAACTTCCGTTCCGAGACTTGCTCGGTCGAAGTGGTCATGCCTGATCTTGAAAGCCCTTCCAAAACTGAGCTGTTGATGATGGTGTATCGGTACAAGTCCAAATGGTGTTTATGACACCTTCACTTGCCGTATCGCCGATTCCAAACTGACCAGCGCAGTTCTCGCGAAGGCCGAACCAGTCGATCTTCTTGAGAGTTCCTGCCACTACATCAGTCGGGAGATTGGTCGATAGAGACATCTCTTTGATGAGACGCTCCTTGTCGGTTGCATAAGAGGCCATAACTTTGAAATACGTTCGCAGAAGACTGCTCACGCTTGCCAAGTGGCTCGCGATGAATTCGCGCCGCACAATGAGAACATCAACAATGCAGTGCGAAATCTTGTCCGAACCGTAGACATATTGCATCCCGGGAAGAGCGAGGGCCTTCGAAAGGTCCGGCTCCCACAGAATGAAAACGTCTCCCTGACCATCCTTTGCCTTTTGATACACTTCGCTACTACCAGCGACCTTGATACGCCACACGTCCGTTGACTTCAGGTTGTCCAGGCCGAAACCTGAGATAGCCTGATCCATCAAAAATTCGCTAGGCGATTCACCAGTGTAGACAAAGCGCAAGGCCGGATCATTCAGATCATTGGCCGTAATTCCCTTCTTCCCCTTAATTAGCTTACCGGCTCGGCAAACAATTCCATCAGCGCCACGTGATTCGGCAATTGCCATCACGATGACACCAGGATACTTGTGAGCCTGACCATGTTGCAGATAAGAGTTGATAGGCATCATGACCATTTCGTATTCACCGTCAGCAAACTTCTTCATACGAGTGGCGTAGTCACCCTTATCGTCGGTAAACTCCATCTGGAGCCCCGCCCGAAGAGCTTGCTTGCGCATCTCGGAACAAACCATGAACCAATAGCCAAAGTAATTATCACCACCCATGTGAACGGAGACCAGGTTTTGACTGACCTTCGAAGCGTCGGAAGTGCTAATCTGTTGCTTACGATCCATGCGCTGCTTGATGAAATACGCTCCAAAGACAAACACTGCACCCAGTACAACCAGAAGGATTGCTCCAACGGCTGCTGGCTGAAGTGCGCCTGCCCTGTTTCTGCTTCCAACTTGCATCAGTAGTTTCCTCCTTCTTCGCGTTGGAATAGGAATGGCGGCGCAAGACGGGTTTCGCCTTGCGCCGCCGAAAACTCAGTTCACTTGCTCGTAGGAGTTACGTCAACCGGCGCAAAGTCGGTGACGCTGAAATCTGTTGACTCGGCAAGCTCGGCCGACAGGGCAGCCTGTAGCTGCGCTCCGTCATTTGCTTCGCTGTACCTGTTGGAATACTTCTTCAAGGCATGTTCACTACCGAGTTGATAACCGATAGAGGTAAGGCTGATCGACGGGACAACCTTCCGAGCTTCGTCAAGAAGCAAGGGGGTATCGTCAATCGATCTTCCTGTAGCTTCACCATCGGTAACAACAACAATGCGATATTCACCATAACCGCACTGCTTCTTGTACTGCTCGACGAGCCTCTCAAGCGCGATGGCAATCGTCTCGGTCAGAGGCGTATAACCACCGGCATCGATTCCGTCGATAGCAGCCAAAAACCTGGCACGGTTATTGGGTCCCAAGGGGACCAACTCGTGACCACTTCCAAGGGAGAAATGAGCCAAACCAAGGTTCAGCCCATCGTCTGGCACTGTCGCCAATGCTTGACGCACGGCTGTCTTGGCCTGTTCGACCTTGTCACCTTGCATACTTCCGCTGTCATCAAAGACAAAGTAGAAATTCCGCGCCGTAGACGCTTGCGCATCAGGCGGGAACTCGACCTTGGCTTGTGCCTGCGGCGGCACCTGCGACTGATTGTCGACAGGAGCTTGCTGCTGGTTTACGACAGGAGCAGAAGGAGACGAAACGTTCGGACCGCATCCAGTGAAAACGACCAGCGCACCGAGCAAGAGCCATGCGGCCCACGTTCGTGTGTTGTTGGTCATCTTACTGTCCCAGCGGAGTGAACTCCGCCGCCTCGGCCTCGACGTTCTTGATCAGGAACCGAACGCGGCGGTTAGCCGCCCATTCGGCCTTGGTCTTCGGCGGGCTGAACTTCGGCGACTCGATGCCGCGGCCCACAGCCACCAGACGGGTCTCGTCCAGCGTGTACTTGTGGGAACGGCAGAAGTTGATGAAGCTCAGGCGCACAGCGCGAGCGCGTTCGACGGACAGGTTCTTGGCGATCTGTTCCTTCTGTGCGATGGCCTTCTGGTCAACGCCAGCCTGGCGATCCTTCAGAATCTGAAGCGGGTCAGAGTGGCCTTCGATAGCCAACATGGCTCCGCCGTACGTCTGAACGAACCCGAGCGCCTTCTTGAAGTCCTCGGCGTACTTGGCCTCGGCGAACTCGCGTTCGTTGGGGTCAAAGTTGATCTCGTTGTCGAACAGAATGTCCTGATCCCAGGAGGTTGCCTCGGCAGCGATCTTGTTCTCGATCGCGGTCGTCAGCTTGGCGTTGTCGAACTGTGCCTTGACGACAGGAGCGACACCGACGTTGGTGAGGCCCTTGGCCAGGTCATTCCAGTCCCACTCGGCGCAGAGCAGATCGACTCGCTTGGAGAGCAGACCCATGTCGATAAACCAGTTCTGGATTTCGGACGTCATGTTTTGGAAGTTGCGCATCGTGCCCTGACCAGTGAAGAAAGCGACGTTGCCGTTGTGGCCAACGAGCTCGCAGTCACCGATCATGGCTTCGGTCGAGGCGTAGTCTCCTTCAATGATGAGCTTGGCGGCTTCACCAATGATCTGACGGTAAACCGCCTGCTGGCCTGCCTTGTTCTTGACGAGGTTGGCAAAGCCTTCCTGCGCCAGAAGCAGAGCGTGAACCAGCTTTTGGACCTGCTCGCGATTCGCTTGGAAGTAGTCCTCGCGAACGGCGTAGGTGTCGGCGATGACCCGCGAGGCGGTTTTGGTCGTCAGGAGAATCCTGGCACCCTTGACCGAACCTTCGGAGCCCGTACCGACCTTGCCGCCGGAAGTCAAAGCGCTGGCATCCGGGATGATACACATAACGGCATCAAGCGAACTATCCGCCTTGAAGGCAGAAACGGGGTCAATGATCTCGGGGTCGCTGTAACCAATGGGCAACGTGAGTTCACGCAACCACTTGAGCTTCACCTCGGAGATCTTGACGCCTGCGTCGGAAAGGATCTTGACGAGATAGTCCATGTGCGGGCCGTAGCGCTGCAAAGCAATCGTCTTGCCCCGCAGGTCCTTGGCTTGTCGCACGCGGTCGCCATCTCGGACGACGATGGTGTCGCCACCGACAGACCACGTCATCTGGTGGACAACGACGAGCCGAACTCCTGCTTGTTCGCAGGCCTCGACCGCGGCGTTGACCATACCCATCGTTCCACGAAGAAACGGGGTCTTTCCGGAAATGAAGTTCTCGACCTGCTTCCTGAAGTCGTTCTCCGTCTGGAGATTGACCTTCAGGCCCTCGGCCTCGAACTCGCCACCCTTGCGGGCAGCATAAACGGTCGCGATGTCGCCACCCCACGTGATGAGGGGCAGATTGATCACGTCTTGTGACGCAACCGGAGACGACTTCGCAACAACAGTTTTGGAAAGGGGGTCAAGAGAAAGATAGGAAACATCACCGAACGAAACGCCGAAAGAGAGGATCATGACTGCGATCGTGATGAACCACTGGGTCCTGTTTCGCTTTTGGAGCATTTTTCACCTTTCCCTTCGTTTTGCTCCTCGTGTGTCTGGTTACCTTCTCGGTTACCTCAGAAAACCCTTCCTTGTGGCCTGTTTTTCTCCTTTTTACCTCCTTTTTTCTTACAGTTATTAAGTTGTCAAATAGACAAGAAAAAACTGGATACTAGCACTATTAACTAGCATAATTAGAATTATTAGTCAAGGGCCAAAAAGACAACGTCGTTGAGACATTTCGACATGTCTTGACAAAACAACTTCAAATTGCATAATGGCTAAAGAATTGAAAAAAACAGCCACCACTTCGATGAAGGGAGAACGCTGTGAGTAACCTAAACAGAGCTTTAGTGGGCAAGGCTTTGTGGGAGAAGGCCGAATCTCTTGATCAAAACATCAAGTCCAAACAGGCAGATCAGTCAACCATCATGGCAAAGAGAAAAAGGGCTGAAAATACCCCCATCCCTCCTTGGGATCTTGCCAAACTGGAAGGCGATTACTGGAATTTGGACACAGAGATCAGCGCGCTTCAGAAACAAGTTGGCGATATCCTCTCTCTCCTGGAAAGGATAGACGGTGATCAAGAATTTTCTGACAGCGAAGTTTTTGCTTTTGTTCCAGAGCTCAAGCCCGAAGAAGAACATCTTTCTAAGAAGAAGCTCGCTCTGATAAGAGATGGAAAATATACTGCCGACACACCGCATTCGGAGGGTTACGGCTTCGGCCATTTCTTCAGACCAGCCGTTTCTGCTACTCCAACCAATGGGCGGTTTGTCACGACAGGAAGAAACGCCACGAAGGTTCAAGGGGCAATCGATCCTATGTTTGCCGAAGAAGAGTTCAACTACCGCACTGCTGACACCCATGGAGGCAAGGTGCGCGGCGGATCTCATGCAAACGGATTCTTCGTCGATGCAAAGGGGCGAAAGCACAGAAAGTGCCCAGGCAACGTTGCTCGTCGCCTCAAGAGATAAACATGCTGTTGAAAAACAAGTCTGTGTTTTTGGGAGATGTCCCCGGCGGGCGCCACACGGTGCCCGCCTTTCAAATTTTTAATTACTGAAGTGTGGCGATATGTCGCTACAAGATAAGTTAACCCCCAAATACACTCGGCCGGTTTGAATTTACACAAGTGTATCGATATATCGATACACCTCAAACTACCTTTGACACAGTCCGCCAGAAATTATTCAAAACACCGAGACACCGCAAAAGGCGATATATCGCCTTTTGAAAATCTACAGTCCAACTTACAAATTTTATAAATTCGTTTTGTGGCGACATATCGCTACAGAGACAAATTCAAAGCAAAAATGCTATCAAAAAATCTAGAACAAAGACGCTGGAATTTTATCTGTCACGTTGTTTATAAACTGGACCAAGGCAGCCTGAATGACAGAATAAACACCTGCGGCTGAAACCGCCACGTTATTGTTCTGCAAAGTCACATTTGAGAGGTCGATGTTTGACGAACGATAATCAAGAGCAACTCGCGCATCGCGAACAAGCACGCCGGAAAGGGCAGAAGTTGCTCCGGAGTTAAACAAAATTCCATACCACTGCATGTTCGTCGCGTTAGGGATAATAGACGAGAAGGTTATTCCTCCAGCCTGATTCGATTGCGCCACCAGACGACCAGCGACAGAAAGCTTACTCATGCTCACGTTACTTGTTGTTTTTACGCTAACACCATCTTCTATTTGTAGAGTTGAACCTGCAGCAACGTTAACCACTCCATCCAACATGTACGGGATAGAATTTGGCTTAAGAATAGTGGTAACGCCATTTGTTGTTATTGTTCCATAAAGTGTTATCAGGTCCCCCATTGTATTTTGAGAACCGTTGTTTCCAGAATAATAACCGGCTCCCATTGAACCATTGATATAAAGTGGTTGTTTTGTATTTGAAACAAAATTGTTGTTTTCAAAAACGGCTTGGCTGGTATAAACTTGTGCTCCCCAATCGTTACTTTGTATCGTATTACCAGAAAAAGTTGGAGCGCCGCCCAATACATATATTCCGTCAGACAAAGACGCGCCGCTGTTATATCTTATTGTACTACCAGCAACGAAAGAAGCCGGAGAATTTTCCATTTTTATTCCATAAACCCCCGCATATTCAACCGTCGAGCTGGCCACCTGAACAGATGAACCATTTACATAAATACTAGATTTTTTAATGGCTGCGGTGCTTCCATCTTTTCCTCCATATCTAAAAATTCCGTATGCAAGATTTGACCCAGTGCTTTTATTTGAAAACTCTATTCCGTACCAATTGCCCTTAGCCGGGCAAACTGCCGTTACATCGACGCCACAAACTCCATCGCCGTTAATGTCACCGGCATAACTATCGTCTTCAAAAGATGTAAATACAACTGGGCTACTTTCAATACCAGATGTAATCAAGGTGCCATCTACAGAAATCCTTCCCCCGTCGACAATTTTTATAACCGTACCGCTTTCTACATTTAGACTTGAGCCCTGAGGAATCAAAAAGTTTCCTCCACTAGACGGAATTATATACGGACTGTTAGACCTGCTAACTACTACGCTTCCTGAAATAGCCTGTCCGTTATTTATCAAATAGTTAACACTATTTCTGGCTTTTGGAGTACCGTTTATTTTTGTTCCACTAGGATATGTTCCGTTTTTTATAACTCCGATATTGCCCCTCCAATTTGAACTATTATTACCGGATAGATCGGGATTTATTCTCTCTGCAGAAACATTCGAAACTAACGCCCCGGCACACCAGTTTGTGCATCTTGTGATTTGATCTATCGTGGTTGATGCGTAACTCAAAACAAGATTTTCCCCAGAGTTTGAAAGTCCAGAACCAAAGTCGACCCACATATCTGCCGTCACGTCTTTTACCACACTTTGGATAGGTTCGTCGGTCTCACCTGTTCTTTTCCTTTCAATAAGGTAGTAGCCGCGTGCAGGGATCTGGCCAACAAGTCTAATGTATGGGCTTTGATCTGTCGCTGAATAAAAAACAAAGTTGTCTAGGTTAACAGAAACAGAAGCTCGATTAAAAAGTTCGATCCACTCTCCTTCTTGGCCGCCAAAAAGCGGGCCTGACCAAGCAACCTCGTTTATAACAACTGGCATGACACTAACCCTAGCGCTGGCGGTAGACGTTGCCGAGTGATTTCCAGCCGCGTCAAAAGAAGATACAGATATCTGCCAGCTGCTTCCGTCGGCAACTGTCGCGGAAATATTTGTCGATGTGGTTGTTGAATACAATCCGTTATTGTCGATAGCAAAATAAGCAACGTCTGTCGCCGTTGTGCTCCAATTAGCAGTTAGGTTTCCATTCATGAGCAGACATGCGGCAGATGATATAGAAGCAGAACATTCAGGAATAGAAATAGATGCATCTGGGGCTACTGTGTCTACTGAAAAGGTTACTTGTGTTCTTGCCGACCTGTTTCCGGCAGCATCAGTTGAATAAAAGTTTATGTTGGTTTGACCATCAGAAACAACCAGAGACAAGCTCCAGTTACCGTCTGTGCTAGCACTAGTTGTCGCAGTTGAAAAATCTGAAGAAATAATACTTGAGGCCTCGGCCGTCCCGGAAAAGTTAACATTTCCATTAGCCAGAATAACCCCTGTTGTCGGGTAGATGATAACCGGGCTACCTGGCACTTCGGAATCGACAAAAACAGAAACCTGAGTGCCAGCCGAGCGATTACCCAAAGAATCGGTGGAATAGAAAGTTATGTTTGTTTGGCCCTCCGGCAAAGTGAGCAGTAAGGACCATGCCCCAGTTACATCGGCCGAAGTTGTGGCCACAGAAAAGTCAGAAGAAATTATTCCGCCCGCTTCAGACAAACCAGAAAAAGATACATTTTTATCTGTGAGAGTTGAACCGGTGGCCGGACTTCTAACATCTGGTGCACCTGGAGCATTTGAATCTACGTATGCAGTAATTATTGTCGAAGACGATCGATTCCCTGCCGCATCAGTTGCATAAAAAGAAATATCTGTCTGGCCATCTGGTAGAGACAATGGGATCGACCAGTTACCACTTTGGTCGGCAGATGTCGTGGCTGTTGAAAAACTACTTGAAACAATCACACTAATTTCGGCAGTTCCTATGAAAGTTAAACTCCCGGACGAAAAAGATCTTCCTGATATAGGTGAAGTAACGACTGGGGCATCCGGCGCAGTTGTGTCGGCAACCGGCGGCGGGGGTGTAACAACTTCGGGAACAACGGCCACAACCGGATCCGGTGTCTGAGTCTGCTGCGTTGCCGGCGTAGAAGATTGAGAGGATGTTGCCTCCGATATAACTGAATTATCTGCTTGCGGCGCTGAAACACTAGATATCGGGGAAAGAGAAATAGAGACAGGTTCAACCACACGGGAAGCCGATGACCCACCCTGGCCAAACCCTATGTAATAAACAGGCTCTTGTTTTGCAACACGTGCTAAAGACAAGGCCGGAGTAGGAGCTATGGGCAAACTAACGGCAGTTATGTCACCGATAGCAACCGGTTTTTGGATATTCGAAACAACAACAGGAAGAGCCGCCATCGGCTCACCTTTCTTTTCTATTTTTTTCTCTTCAGCAATAATCGGCGGCAGCACAGGTGACACAATAGGACTCTCCACCACAGGAAGAACAGATAACTCACTCTCGCTTTCCTGTGGTACCTCTGTCGACTTAACAAACTGCCTGGCATAGTCAATCGTTTCGGTAATAAAAGCAACAGCAGCCGTAGCAGCAACTTTTGTTTGATAAGCAGCGATGGCACCGACATTCCCAGTATTTGATGCTATGACTTTCGTTCCAGATGAAAATCCACGGGAGAGTTTAGACGCAGACGTTTTTGCAGGAGATATAAAACTGCTTTTAAATCCGTCGGCGACAGCGGCCAATAAACCAGAGTTTTGAGATTGTTCCAAATATTTGGCTGCATTTTTTTCGTTTAGCTCCCTTTTGGCCAACTTCTCCTTTTCGTATTGTACACGTGCCGCCTCCCCTTCACGTAAAAACAGATCCACTACCCCCGCGCCAACAATAACAGCCTGTTTTGAGAGACGAGTTAGGTAGTCTGAGAGAACGGAGGTGTCTAAATCATCAGAGAGAAGAAAAATATAGCCACCCTTCTTGTTGTCTTTGGCCAACACCAAAATTGATTTGACGCCAGACACAGAGTCGGAAGATAAACCATATTTATCGTTAATTTTTTCTATTTTCGGTCTTGCGTACGAAGAGCTATTTATCGTATCCCCACTAAAAAAATTATTGTTGGAATATTTAGACAAAAAACCAAAAGCAGATGATATGTCACTAAAATATTTAGGTCTGAACCCAGATCCAAAAAGATCTTGGGCAAGATTGCCTAAACTTTTTATGGCATCACCCCCCCTTGAAAAATCTTCATACGGGCTTGCTCCAGTAAAAAGCCCTTCAGGTCCATCCCCAACATGTGGATCGTTTCTTGTATGATCAGGGACAGACATATCCTCTATAAGATGCAAAATATGTCCGAGAACCAAAAAAGCTTTTTCTTTATCACCAGATGCATATGCCCTTATCCCTTTCTGCCACGAAAAATCGTTGTCTGTATCTTCATCCTTAGCCCAAACCATAGCATTTCGCGCCCCGTCTATACCTATATTTCTTGTTGGATCAAGAAAATGATTTAAAACTCTGTTTACAGGGCTGTCTTCATCTATTGACCCATCAACTATAAACTTTCCCTCGTTTTCAGATATTTTTTCACCAGATGAAAGATTGTGCAAAGATACTATTTCATTTGTTATCTTTGCGTGTGTTGTTACTGCATCGTAGGCCAACGCCCTGGCCCCGCCAAATACTAAAATAGTTATTACAATGTATTGAAAAATTCTCATCTAAAAGGGGCTCTTTAATTTCCAAATTTCAGTGAAATTATTCATTATAAAAGTAGTACCTTTTGTTCGTACTGTCTCCTTGGCAACAAAAATCTTCTGATCACTTCCATCGACGCTAACCCAGTCATCATCGCTAGTCACATACTCATAATCAAAAACGCAGCCTTCAACTTCTCCCAAAACCCGACATTTCTTAACCCCCTTTTCGCGAATTGTTTTGAAAAAGTTAAGGCTCTGAGCCAGACTCCCCTTTTCCTTCATCTCGGCAGCGAGATTGGCCTTTGCCCTATCTTGAATATCTATCTCATACAATTTGGCCGCACCATCTACGTCGTTCGCTTCAAGCCGCCCCAAAAATAAATCAAAAGTATCTTCCGGAGTCGTGCCTCCTTCTTTGTCATTTTTGAGCGCCTCTTGATGTTTGGCGTAATTTCTAGACGCCTGCCATTCCATTGTTTTAACCTGCAAACCTCTATACCACTTTTGGAGCGTCGGATAATAAATTCCGAGCGCCGAGATAGCGAAAAAACCGCCTATCAATACAACAAGCACCCAAATAATTGTCTTTTTCATGGGTAAACTAATTATACTATGGTCTAAACAACCAACGTGTTAACAACTTTTTGGCTTTAATATCTGAAAATCCGACTTTAAGATATCTTTTGTGTGCGAGTTATACACGGCCACACACGGATGGTACAAAACCGCTATTTTTATAGGCCCGTAACTTGCCTGTGCGTCGATGACCTTTCCGTGAAGCTTGCCTATTGGTTCAATCAAAAGATCCAGACCAAATTTTTTCATTATGTAACCCATAGAATAACGGCCAAGCGTAGCTATTATTTTAGGTTGAATAATATCTATTTGTCTATCCAAAAACGGCCCGTAAACTTTTATTTCTTCTGGTAGCGGGTCGCGATTTTCTGGAGGTCTATCTTTAACAATGTTCGTTATATATACTTCTTTTCGATCGATGCCCGCACCGGTCAAAAGTTCATCCAATATTTTACCGGCCGCACCAACAAATGGGCGCGCTGTTTTTGCCTCGTTTCTGCCAGGAGCCTCGCCAACAAACATTATTTCCGCAAAATGGCTCCCCTCACCTATAACAGGATAGTATTTATTTTCTGTTCGATATTTATAGAGAGGTGAATTTTCCAGGGCCAAAACTTCCTCCCTTATTTTTAGGAGAAGAGCATCTCGTTCATTTGTAATTTTTTGACTCTTTTCCGTTGAATTTTTACCCTCCGCTACCATAAGGTTAGAATAGCAAGTTTTTTATAAATGACAGTATTCCACCTGTGCTCTGTTTGGGGATAATTTTTACCCTCCCCACCGCTGCCGCGTTTTCAAGTTCAGTCTCACTACCTTTCTCTTTTGAAAAAGACTTCGGGACAGATTTAGCTGCAACCACTTTTTTGACAACCGCTTTAGCCGCAACCTTATTTAAATCGGCCTGGAGCTTGGCTAACTGTTTATTTAGGCCGTCCAACGTTTCGGCCTGCTTTTTTAAAACTTCTATTTGAGAAACCTCCGCTTTTTTATTCTCCGTCAGAACACTATCGGTCTTAACAAAAGCCACGGCCGCCAATTCTTCAACAACAGGGGCAACTGCCACTAGTACGTCTCCTCCAGGATACGTCAGGGATACCTCGTCATTTTTAGTTACAAAAAGCCCAATCGTTTTTTGGGGCAAGACAATTTTCCCTTTTGAAAGAACTATTGTGTCGGCTGGAAAAACAAAAGACAACCCCCTTGATTTTATACTCCAACCGCCAAAATTAACCTCATCTTTGAGATTGTTAGATATAACAAACTGGGCATTTGAGCCTTCGCCCTTAACAGAAAAACCAATATCCGCCGCAGAAACCTTAACTTTTATACGATCTACCTGCGGCACATTATTTACCCTAGCGTTAAGCACAACAACGTATTCCCCAGGCAAAGAGAAAATGTGACTCGGGTTTTTATCAACCGATGCGAGGCCATCTCCAAATGTCCAAAGATAACTTTCTGTCTCAACAGACGACACGTCATCACCAAAAATAGGGCCAAAAATAATAGGGGCACCAGCCAGCGCTATTCTATCCCGCCCGGCAGAAACAGAAACCTTTTTAAGCTTTTTTGTTTCAGAAATCGCCACACCGCTTCCATGAGCAGAAATTTTAGTATCATTGCTCGTATCGCCATTATTTCCATCGCCTGTCCCTGATCCGTTTCCCTGATCATTGTTTCTAGACGTCTCATTTTTGACGTTTACCGCGCCCGGAGTGGCTGTGGCAGTTTTCCATTCCCC
>JBAZWX010000013.1:0-13156 GCA_041660145.1 Minisyncoccota bacterium
TGATAACCAGTATGACAAGGCCTGATTTTGTTCCTGTTATGAAGCGGGCAGCTGGTATTGTCACGAACGAAGGAGGATTAACGTGTCATGCGGCTATCGTTTCAAGAGAGATGAACCTGCCCTGCGTGGTTGGAACAAAAATTGCCACAAAAATTATAAACGACGGTGACATTGTCGAGGTAAATGGAAATCACGGGATAGTTTACATCGTGAAAAAGGCGGACAATAAATGATGGATATAAACATGAGCGGCACACAAAATGATAAATATTTGAGATGTTAAAGACCGCAAGGAAAATAGTTGTTACTGGTATAAGTGCCTCTGGAAAGTCTTTGTTTGCTAGGAAAATTGCCGAAAAACTTAACATTCCTATTTTGTCTCTAGACTCTATTATGTGGAAGCATGGTTGGACGAGGGTTAGTGACGACAAGGTTGATGAAATTCTAGAAGAGTATAGTAATAAGGTAGAATGGATTATCGAGGGATACAAAGTAACGAGGGGATCTGTCCTTGAAAAAGCGGATCTGATTATTTATTTAGACTATTCAAGGATAGTTACGTCTTGGTGGTATATAAAGCGTTGTTGGAAGCACAGAACAAATGCCCGCCCCGAACTTCCGGGCAGTCCAGATAAATTCAGTTTTAGATTTCTCAAGTTAATCTGGGACAGAAAAGAATCGTTTGCACTTAACA
Organism: Minisyncoccota bacterium; assembly: GCA_041660145.1. Lineage (GTDB taxonomy): Bacteria > Patescibacteriota > Minisyncoccia > Phycocordibacterales > UBA12445 > JBAZWX01. The sequence continues at coordinate 695 of JBAZWX010000013.1, forward strand.
AGCGTTTGTTCAACATTAAAGATCAAAAAAAGATTGTTACAATGCCCTCGCCTTGCGAAACAGAAATATTTTTAAGAAATGTGTATTGACAATCTCACTACACCATATATACTTGATGTATGGCTACAAACACGACGATTCAAATAAGAATAGATGAGAAAATAAAACGAGCTGTTCGGAAAACATTCCAAGAGGTGGGGCTCGATTTGTCTTCTGGCATCAAGCTTTTTTTACACAACGTTGCTATTACCAAGACTGTGCCTTTGCAAATTCGTACGGCGAACGGCTTTACTATTGACCAAGAAAAACAAATTTTACGTGAGACAGAAGAGGCTGTTAAAATTGGCCCATTTTATAGTACATCAGAAGAATTACACAGTGCGATTTTTGGGTTGTCTGCTGGGAAGAAAAAGTAACCATGAGATTTCGGATTGTTCAAACGAGTTTGTACAGGAAATCTTATCGGCAGGTAAGTGTTAGGAAAGGTTTTAGCCAGTTGAAACTTGATATCGTCGTCAACTCTCTTGCTGCCGGCAATATTCTTCCTGCTACGAATAAAGACCATCAGTTACAGGGAAACCTTCGACGATATCGCGAGTGCCATGTTCAGCCAGATGTTTTGTTGATGTATGAGATTCGCGATGATATTTTGGTGCTGGTTCTTGTTGACATCGGATCTCACAATGATTTATTTAAAAAATAGATATTAACAATCTGATAATAAACCCATGAAATTATTTTTAGCGTCAGCTTTAGGTAACACAATATCACTTCTTGTTCCAAAATTGGCTAAGCCACCGAAAGAAAATCGTGTGATTTTTATAGCTAACGCAGCCGACCCTTTTGAGGGGGACAAATGGTGGGTCGAATCTGACAGAAAGGCGTTTTCAAATTTAGGCTTTAATTTAATTGAGACAGATTTAAGAAAAATTGACGCCAAACAATTAGTAGTCGAAATAAACAGGTCGGATATTATTCATTTTTGTGGCGGGAGTGATTTTTATCTTTTGTCTATTTTACAGAAGGGAGGCTTTATAAAAGATATCGTTGAGTCTGTGCGTACTGGTAAAATTTTTTATACAGGTACAAGCGCCGGTTCTTGTTTAGTGGCGCCGTCTCTGGAAATTTATAAATTTGATCCGGACGAAAAAAAGCACACCAATTTATTATCAGATTTTTATGGGTTGGGTTTGGTTAACTATTTGATTGTTCCACATTGCAATCAGAAGGAATTTGTTTCTGACTACAAAGTGCTTGTTGAACACATGCCCGAATTTTCATGCCCGCTTGTTTTTCTCCAGGATAATCAAGCTATTTATGTCGAAGACGAAAAGTCTGAAATTTTAATTTTATGATTGAACAAATACCAAGTTTCGAAATAACGAGAAGCAAGGTGATTGAGATGCTTCGAGAAAAAGGGGTGGGTGACTTTGGGACGAGAGAAGTTTTGCTCGCATGGGTGGAACAACAAGAAAAAATTGCCGATAAGGCAGATCAGCAGGGCGATGTTTTGGCCAAAATGAGATGCGCGGCCGACATTGCAAGGGTTTATGGTGAGGCTGGTTATTTAAGCGAGGCGATCGATGAGCTTGAATCAACACTCGAGGGCGCTGTTTGGGAACAGGGTAGCGATGATTTCTGTACTCAAATAAGGAGCGAAATAGACGCTCTCAGGCAAAAAATAGCCGAGACAAAATAAACGACGATGAACAACGAGTTTAAACCAATTAGTGACGCTGAGCTTAGTAAATTTTCGATTGTGCCTCTAGGGGGACGTGCATGTTGGTATTTTTTTCACTGGGGCCTTTTAAAGAATTACACGAGAAATGATCCAATGTGGCCGCTTATAGTTGGAGGTCTGGCCCACCTCAAGGATAACTTTGCAAAGTGGTACTATCTTTGGCCCAAAGACATAGATTTGGGTGGCTACCTTAAACAATATGTCAGTGATTTTTCGCTGATGGGCAAAATCGAAAATAATATTACTATTCCCACGTCTTGTTTCATCGACCGGATAAATTCGGCTGATTTAGATACAATTTCCGATAAAGATCTTCAAGATCTCGCCATGTTTTTTTCAAACTCCTTTATGGACGTCTCGTATACATCAGTTATTTTAAGACTGATTGATTTATCTGTCCTTGATTATTTCAACAATAGATTCAAGGGCGACTCAAGGAAGGACGAGATTATTCGACATGTTGCTGTTTTCCCAGGCCTTAGTTATTTGTTAAAAGAAGAACTTGCCCTGGCTGAGCTTGCCCAAAAATTAAAGGAAGGTGAATTAAGCGAAGATTCTGATATATTCAATAAAAAAATTAAGGAGATAAAAAATTTATATTGTTGGACAGTTTGTGGATATTATAATGAAAGGCCAAGAAGTGAAGCGGATTATGTTGCTATGGTTAGGGATCTTGTTCATGGTGATCCGCTAAAGAAGATCAATGGCATAATGTATAGGCACCAGGCAGATTTACAGATGCGCGAGGGCATCTTAAGCTCATTTAATGATGAGGAGAAACTGGTTGCTAGTCTTGCGGGAGAATCGACTAGACTGAAGGATTATTATAAGTACTCGTCTAACAAGTTAATATTTTTTGGTGAAAGTATATTTAAAGAAATTGCCGATAGGGTCAAAAGACCGATAGATTTTATAAAAAATTTAGAGCCTCGAGAAGTGATCGCTTTAATTCAAGGAAAATATATAAACGATGATCTGGTTTCAATAAGGGCTAAAAATAGTTTAATTCTTGCTTTTCCTGGTCATCGACAGGAATATCGGGGCGAGGACATGGATGAGTTTGAAAAGAAATATCTTGGGTTTGAAAAAGACAGTACGGGCGAATTTAAAGGAAGAGTTGCTTGTGCCGGAATTGCCAGAGGAAAGGTAAAAGTGATTAAGGACAGTCGTGAATTTTCAAAAATGGAAGACGGCAATATTCTTGTCGTGGCGAACACAAGTCCTGACTATATGTCTATTCTCTCCAAGGCTGCCGCTATTGTGGCTGAAGAAGGTGGCATAACAGCCCATGTGTCGGTGGTTAGTCGTGAGTTTGGTATTCCGTGTATTGTGGGGGTAAAACGTATAACCGAAATATTAAAAGATGGTGATACCGTGGAGGTGGATGCAAACAATGGGGTGGCCAGATTAGTTAAATAAATCATGGACTACACAAAACGAGTAAAGGAATTGAATAATGTCTTTGGGAAGCTTTTAGATGAGTGTCCGGAGCTTGTTTTTATCGGCGACCCTATACTGAGGCAAAAAACATCCGATGTTTCCTTGGAAGAAGGCCTGGCCACAGGAGACAAACTTAAAGTTACATTAAAAAAATATAGAATGGTAGCTGGTTTCGGACGCGGTCTTGCTGCGCCTCAAACAGGTGAGTCAAAATCAGTTTTTGTCACGTTTATTGATGACAAGTTTAAGACATACATAAATCCAAAGATTGTCGAAAAATCTTTTGAGCAAAATTTTTACAGAGAAAGTTGTCTTAGCTGCGGTTTTTTATCTGTGGACGTAAAACGGTCAGTTTCGATTACCCTCGAATACACGGATGAGCAAGGGGACAAGCGGAAGGAACGCCTAGATGATTTTTTGGCACGTCTGATTCAGCACGAATGTGATCATCTTTTTGGTTTAGTAAATATTGATAGGGCCGAACCGGGCTCAATTGAGTTTATGCTCAACGATCCTCTAAAAGAAAAAATACGAGATATTAAGTAGTTATCACAAAATGAAAATAACAAAAATTGGACATTGTTGTTTGTTGATAGAGACAGAGGGCAAGAAAGTTTTGACTGATCCTGGGGCTTTCACGTCTGAACAAGACGCAGTAACTGGTATTGATCTTGTTCTTATCACCCACGAACATAATGATCATCTCCACATCGGTTCGTTGAAACAAGTCGTAAAAAATAATCCCAAGGCAAAAATAATAACCAATAGTGGTGTCTCCAAAATTTTAATTGCCGAAAATATCCTGCACACCCAACTTGAGTCTGGGGTAGACAGTTCAGTCGTCTCACTTGAAGCGTTTCCGTCTAAACACGAGGAAATTTTTGAAGAGATTGGACAAGTTGAAAACACAAGCTTTATTTTGGATGGCAAGTTGTTGATCCCTGGAGATTCTTATTTTGTTCCGCCCAAAGCTGTTGCTATATTGGCCCTTCCTGTAGCTGGCCCATGGGCGCGAGTATCGGAGGTTGCGCGATATGCTTTGGCCGTCAAACCGAAACTTGCTTTTCCCATTCACGACGGAATGCTTAGGGCCGATCGCACTGGTGCCAATTATCGTGTGCCAGGAATGGTTCTTGAACAGAACGATATAAAATTTGTTCCTATATTTTCCGGCGAAGTGCCAGGCTGCGAAAATTTTTAGCGTAAGATTTTTTACTCTATCCCGTATTCTTTATAGAAATCAGAAATTGGTCCTTGTGTTTCCATCATCTGTACGGGAAATGCCTCTCTTAAATTACTTGAATCAACTTCTTTTAGTTTTCTGAAAAGCTCGTTCTTGAGATCTTGTTTTATCTTTCCGTTTTTATCTATAAATTGTCCCCAGATTCCCAATCCACGGAATTTGTTGGTATCTACTACTTGTGCGGCATCGACAAACGGTGCGGGCAATAACCTGCGACAGGCGGGGATACTAAGTAACCATGATCCAGATATCACTATTTGTACGCCTGAATAATCCTTTCTTATTCTAGAAAAAATTTGTCGCATCTCTTCTCTTCGAAACGGGATGCGCTCTTTACTAAGAGGCCCACTTTCAGAGGGATCTTTATTTTCAAAGTGAAGTTGTACCATGTTTCCTTCAATATCTGCCGTCACGCATCCGGCGCTAAAAGAGATATCTTTTGATTCTTGCGCTCCAAGAGGTTTTGGTTGCGGTTTGTTTTTTTGTTCTAGACCATACTTAATTGTCCACTCGCGGAGCGGGTTTGATTCTAGCCCGGCTATATATGTTTTCCATATCGGATTTTCTTTATCTGGTTCTTGCCCGTGTGTTAACGTTCTGAATATGGGAGTGTAATCGAAGAGGCAGTCTTCTAATTTTCTGCCGGTTTTAGCGCTAGCCGCTTTGGCGAAATCTAAGTATAAGTCGAGTCTGGCTAGCATTTTTTCGTCGATTGGTTCTGGTGTTGGCGCTTGGTCGGGTATTTGTTTAAGTAGTTCCATCTCTACAGTATATTATTGCTTGGTCGCAGTCGCAATTTAGCGTATTTTTGCTGGCCGTGAAATCCCCAGGCCCATGAGTTAGCCACGAAAGTTCTGATATCATATAAATAAAGATAAATAAAAATTATGTACGCGACAGGAATTGCTTTATCATTTGTAGCCATGCTTTGTTGGGGTTTTGGCGATTTTTTAATTCAGAAATCTGCGCGTAAAATCGGTGATTGGGAAACTCTTTTTATAATCACTTTTGTCGGGACGATAATTCTCTTGCCCTTTGTGGGTGGAAGTTTTGGCCAATTATTTTCTTCGGGGGACAATCTGACATGGTCTATTTTAGTAGGTGCAGCTCTTGTTATGTTTGTGGCGGCCCTTTTCGATTTTGAGGCGTTGCGAATTGGTAAAATCACAGTAGTGGAACCTATTTGGTCTACAGAGGTTGTTGCTTCGGCCTTGCTGGCCTTTATAGTTATTGGTGAAGAGTTGGGCCTGGCCCAGATAATATTAATTTTGGCGCTTATATCGGGGCTCGTTGTGGTATCTATGAAAGAGCGTGACCACTTAAAACTAAAACACTTTTTTGTGGAAAAGGGAGTTGTCTTGGCATTTATTGCCGCGATGACCATGGGTGTTGCCAACTTTCTTATCGGATGGGGATCCAGAATTGCCGATCCGATCTTGTCAAATTTTTTCGTTAACGTGATCATTACTGTGCTAACTGGTTCATACTTGCTTTGGCATAAAAAAATGGGCAAGTTGATCAGAGACGTCAAAGAGAGTCCTAACCTTCTCACAACGATGGCTATTTCCGACAACGTTGCATGGATAGCCTTTGCTTATGCGATGAGTCTTGCCCCAATAGGGATAGCCGTAGCCCTTTCAGAAAGTTATATAATCGTTGCCGTGCTGCTTGGATTTATGGTTTCTAAAGAAAGGCTTCAGCGTCATCAAAAGTTGGGTATTGTTTGGGCAATTTGTGCTGCTGTGATACTTTCTGTTATTACCGCTTAAAATTTCTAAAATGGTATATATTAAGGAGGTGGCCACTATTTGGTCGTATCTATAATTTTTGACTAATGCTTGTAAAGATAGATAGGGTTTTAAAAGAATATGGAAGCAGGACGATTTTGTCTGATGTTTCTTTTACTATTGAACCTGGGCAAAAAATAGCCTTGGTGGGTTCCAACGGGTCTGGAAAAAGCACGTTACTTAAAATTATTGCTGGTCTTATAGAAACAGATAGCGGCAAAATAATTTTGGCCAAGGGTGTTCATGTGGCCTACTTAAAACAGGATACGGCAGAAGATAATTTGAAAATGAGTAGTGGGGAAAAAATGCGCGAGAATCTACGCGCGATTCTTAGGGAAAAGCCAGATGTTTTGCTTTTAGACGAGCCAACAAACAACTTAGATTTGCCGGCCTTGTTTTGGTTAGAAAATTTTTTGAAAGAAACCACTTTGGCCTGCATCGTTGTTTCTCACGACAGAGCTTTTCTTGATAGGGTAGTTTCTTATGTCATCGAACTTGATAAAGACACTCATGCAATTTTAGAATCACGCGGGACATACTCTGATTATCTGGAGAGAAAGAAAAAGGAAAGGGAGAAGCAAGAAATCGATTATCGATTACAGCAAGAAAATATAGATCGGTTACTTGCAGACGTCCGTAATAAAAAGGAACACGCAAAGGCCGGTGCTAAATTTGAGGCCAATGATAAAGATAAATTCACGAAAGGTTTTTTCAGAGATCGGGCAAAAAGTTCCGATAGAGCGGCTATTGCTCTAGAAAAACGTTTAAAGAGGATGGATAAAGTAGAAAAGCCCAAAGTTGTTAAGCCTTTTGCCGTGCCGCTCACTTTTACCAACGATGCGGGGGTTGCCGATATCATTCTTTCAGATGTCGAGTTTTCTTACGGACCTGAATTTAAATTAGGGCCAGTGAACATTGATATTCGCCTTGGTAGTAGAGTGGCCATTTTAGGATCTAACGGTAGCGGCAAGTCTACTCTTATGAAAATAATTTCTGGTAGCATTTTGCCCGAAAAAGGTAACGTTTTTGTTGGAAGTGGTGTCCGAATGGCTAATTTCATGCAGGAGCACGATAGTTTACCAAGAGAGTTTTTAATTTCTGATTATCTAAAACAAAAGTTGAGCATCTCTGAAACGGATGCATATAAAGCCATGGCACATGCTGGGTTAGATAGTGCACAAGTGAACAAAAAAATAGAAACACTGAGTCCTGGCGGGCGCGCACGTCTTCTTCTAACTATTTTTTCTTTTCAAGCCATAAACACACTTCTTTTAGACGAGCCGACCAATCATTTGGACATTGAGGCGCTAAGCGTGCTTGAAAGTGCCGTGTCGTCTTTTTCTGGTACGATTGTTGTCGTGTCCCACGATAGATACTTTCTCTCAAAAGTTCCTGGTTTCTCTTTCTTTGAGATGTCGCACGGTAAACTAAACTTGGTACCGGACATAGAAGATTATTTCAAAAAAGCAGAAAAGTTAGCTCTTAAAAAAGCCCACATCATATAAACCAGTTCGCGACGAGCCGCTGGGGCATCGGCGTCTCATCGAGAGGTCTTGTGGGGTAGGTCGCATAATCTTTCTATCTGTTTTTCTAGCCTACTTGGCGTAATTTTTTCTTTTCTGTATCTTTCCGCCCAAAGGGTTAACTGTTTATTCAGGATTGCTGTTACGGGTATTTCTTGGTTTATAAAATGGAGTTTTTCCAACCATTCTTCGTTGTCTGAAATATAATTTTCTTTTCGCATTATATGTACTATATCTAAAAGTTGGTGGACGAACTTTTTTGTCTCGTTTAGAAAAGTTGGTAGTTGTTTGGATGATATTGTCGCATTGTCTTGCAAAAATTTCTCGGCGCTATTTAGAGGAGTGTCTGATGTGCTACTGCCGACTTTTTCAATTGCTGTTTTTCTTACTAAAATCTCTAACGCTTTTTTCTCTGTATTGTTTGATTTGGTTATTTTTGCGAGATTTCTGAAAAGGGCCGACATATCAAGCAACGTTGGGTCAGTGTCTTTTTCAACCGGAGCATAAAGGCTAAGAGTGGCTTTGAAATGAGCTATTTTTTTAGCAAGAGTTTCAAATTTTAGGGCAGTGTCTAAAACGATACTTTCATGCCGAAAGAAAAACTCCAAAGTTTTAGCTGCGTCTATTCCCAAAAGTTGTAAAAAACATAAAGCCAAATATTTTTTTCGCGCCTCATAAAATTGATGGTCTATTTTGTCGCAGGGGATATTTTTGACGTCAGCAAGTTGGTGAAGAACATCTAAAAAACCAAATTGTTCGTATCCAAAACGATTATGTGGGTATTTTCTTGATGACGTATAATATGGGCCTCGATATTTTACAAACGAGACTGATTCCAGGTCGATAACGTGACCGCTTAAAGAAAAGTTTCCGTTTGACCACGCTCCCATTAAAATTCTGTGCGCAAAAAATTCTGCATCTAATTTGGCATATTGGTTTATCGTGTTTTTGAAATCAAAATCTATATTTGGATTTTGCTCAACGTGGCTTGGCCTGTCTAAGCTCATGTCGTCTACGCGGACAAGTAAAGATAGGGGAATAGGGTTTTTGTTCCACTTATGTCTCTCTGTTTTATTTAAGGCTATTAGCACTGGATGCTCTGGCGCCCCATTGGGCATGAAAGCGTTGATCCATCTAGAGATGATAATTCGTCTCATACCGTTTATAATTTCGAGGTTGCCAGTATTATGTGTCGGCACTTCGCCTGTGCACAAAGAGGTTTTTCCAACGCCCAAAATATTGTATCTATCTTTATAATAAACAGCCCGGCCGGAACCTAAATTACCACTAAGGCTTAGGCCGCTTTTGTCTTTTTGAAAATCAGCATAAGTTGTTACGTACGAGGACGGCCGATAATTGTTGGTGGGATTTACTTCAAGGGCAAAATCATTAATAAACTTTTTGTTAATTTTTTGGCCGGCTTTTTTGAAATATTTTTTGTCTATGAATACTACTTTAAATTTATTTTTTCCAAGACGGTGTGTCGTTTGAGGAACGAAGACAGAAGATCCAAGTCTTTTTATTGCTTCGGGCTCGTCTGATTTTTTAGTACTAAACTTGGCTTGGGTTTTTGATAACAATCCACCACTTCGGATTTCCCTTGAAACCAAAAAGCTGTTCCTGATGAAGCGAAATTGCGTGCTTTTCATAAATACTTTTTAACTTATTTAGAACGGTATAACCGCTTTCTTGTCTTTTTATTAGACCTTTTATGGTCAGAGAGTGGCTTGGGTATTGACTGTCAATAAAATATTTTGGTTTTAGCCTTTTTATAGAGTCTTTCCATTCGAGAGTTGCCATTTTTACCCCGCGTGCATAATCTTTATTTTTTATAGAGTCGTATATTTGTTTTATGGCAGGAGACAAAAGTTCCCCATCGGTCGCCTCGGTTGTAAAAAAGTCATCTTTGTTTATCAATTGAGCGATGACCATATCATCAAAAGGATGACTTGCGACTAGGGCGTCGATATTTTTCGGGATATCTTCATCCGGACGCACTTTGCCAAGTGTTTTGACAATCGTTTTCACCGTGGCCTTAGGTAATACTTGCTGATATATTTTTTTAAGATGAGCAGCAGCCTCTTTGTCAGGCTCTATTAGAAAAATTGTTCCTCTAAAACCAAGAAGAGCTAGGGCATTTCCAATTTTTGGCTCATATCCAGGTGCGACTTCTACCACTGTTCCATCGGTCGGGATATTGATTTTTGAAAAAACGCCGTGCCATAGATAAGAAGATTTTTCCATTTTGTATGTTTGTTTTACCGTTGTTGCTATTGGCATAAATTTAATACTAATTTGTTACATTTTCAGAATAGCTTCTCTAAACTTTTTACCAATATCTTTTGTCTCACTTTCTGACAACATTTTAGTGGGCAGGTTACGGCCAACGTAGGATTTTGGGCCCCTAAAAACGATATGTTTGACCCCGTCAAACATATGTGCTAGTATGCTACCCAATGACAGAAGCCTGGAAAACTATGGCATACCGCCAAGTTTAGACCAGGTTTGATAACAGGAAAAAGGAAAGGTGCCCATGATCAAAGCAGTTGTCGAGTTTCTTGCCAACCACTGGGATGTCGGGGTGGCTATCATGATTTGTTTTGGCATTCTGGCTTTGATGTTTTGGCTTGACTGGGAGCAGAGTGACAAAGAGGAAGGTAAGCGGGACAAGGTTTTGAATGTTTTCTGGAGGATATCTGGATTTTTGTCGGCGATTGGCGCTGTCATGTCCTTCTGGTCTTTTGCTATCAATCTTCTCCGCGCAATTCTCTGTAGATAACAAGGAAAGTTTGTTTCGGGGCTTTGTGTTTGGCAACAAGAGGAAAGAAGGAGGAACTCCATGCAAATCGGCAAAAACCTTTGTCTCTCTGATGCTGCCGCCAGGCTTGTTCAGAGTGTGGGGGTTGAGATCAGACCTTCTGCCGACGGTAGGGCAATTGAACTTTGGGCTAAACCTGATGTTCCGTCCAGGTGTTTGCTTTGGGCTGGGCTTGTCCTGGGCATAGCTGTCGGCACGGCCATGGCTCCATCTGGAGACCCTAATTGGCAGGAGACCAAGTGCGGCACAAGAGCTGAAGGCCCATGGAGTGTTCTTTGGGTGACACCCTTTGAAGCGTGATTTCAGGCTGTAATGGCCTTGGCTCTGTCGTGATCGGCAGAGCCGTTTAATTTTTGCTTTGTAATTTAATGTTTTTGCTGTAGTCTAAATACCATGATGCAATCACGTACATTTATCTACGGGAAACATGCGCTTGAAGAGGCGCTTAATAACACCCCAGAAATTGTGCAGGAAGTGTTTTTTACTCATCAGTTTGAAGACAATTTTTTACGTACTCTCGTTAAAAAACGAGGGATAAAGGCAACACAGCTGATGCCGAATAAGTTTCCTCATGGAGCCGACGAAGATTCTGTTCACCAGGGTGTGATCGCCAAAATATCAGTAGATAAGCTGGTGTTAAATTACAAAGAATTCATAGACAACTTGCCGATAACGATTGACACATCTTTGATTATTTTAGGGGAGATACAAGACCCACAAAATGTTGGCGCGGTAATTAGAAGCGCTGCGGCATTTGGTGTGGCTGGCGTCTTAATTCCGGAGCACAACCAAGCTCCAATTACAGGGGCGGTTGTAAAAGTTTCCGCAGGTATGGCTTTTAGAATACCTCTTGTTATTGCTCCGAATATAAACAATGTTGCCCGCGACCTTAAAGACAAGGGTTTCTGGATTTATGGTTTGGAAGGGGAATCGAGAGATAGTATTGCCAGAGAAGAATTTGATACGCCAACAGTTTTTATTTTGGGAAACGAGGCTCATGGTATTCGAGCAAAAACAAGAGATGTTTGCGACAAACTTTTAACGATACCGACCAATGCCCAGTGTGAATCTCTAAACGCGGCAGCCTCTGCAGCGGTCGCTCTTTATGCTTGGAGCTTGAAGCATCCAAAAGCACTTAGAGTGAAGGGCGTGTAGTATTTAGGCGTATGTCTATCGTAGATTTAGTAAAAAAAGATCTAAGAAAATTTGAGGATAAAAAACGGGCGAAGAATTTGTCTTGGTTTTTTAAGACAGAGAAGGGCGGATATGGAGAAGGGGACAAATTTATTGGTCTGAAAGTACCAGAGGCCAGAAGTGTCGCCAAAAAATATTTTGACGCGATGACGTTAAAAGACGTTGCTGATTTACTAAAAAGCGTTTACCACGAAGATCGTCAGGTTGCGCTTTTTATTCTCGTCTATAAATTCCAAAAAGAAACACAGGGGGATCAAGAAAAAATATTTAATCTGTATGTAAAGAACACGGGAAGAATAAACAATTGGGATCTTGTTGATTGTTCGGCGCCGTACATAGTTGGTCCGTGGCTTTACAGTAGAGACAGATCTCTTTTGTATAAATATGCTAAGTCTAAAAATTTGTGGGAACGTAGGATAGCAATAATTTCTACCGCATATTTTATAAGGCAGAAAGATTTTCGTGACACCATAAAAATTTGCGAAATATTAATTAAGTATAGCCATGATCTAATCCACAAAGCAACAGGCTGGATGTTGCGAGAGGTTGGCAATAGAGACCAAAAAGTATTACGAGGTTTTTTGGATCAACACTTGGCGGCCATGCCACGAACGATGTTGCGATATGCAATCGAGAAATTGCCGGAAACTATTCGTCTATGTTATCTTAAAAAACCAATTAAAAAATAACATTTTGTTAAATTTATGAAATCAAGA
>JBAZWX010000014.1:0-12866 GCA_041660145.1 Minisyncoccota bacterium
CCTGCGGGCCATCCGCAAGATGGCCGGGCTCACCCGCCGCACCCGCCGCGACGGCACCAAGCGTCGCCGCAAGATGGGTGGCGCCTCGCAGCAGACGGTTCCCCACCGCGTCGCGGAGAAGAAGGAGAACGTCAAGCGGCTGGAGGCCAAGCTCGTGAGTTTCGGCGAGAACTGGGCGAAGAAGCCTATCAAGGGGATCGCCGACATGGCCAGCACGCTCAAGAAGCTCGCCAGGATCGACGACGACACCTGGTCGAGCGTCTACGGGCTCGTGATGGGCAAGCTGCAGCAGAAGGCCAAAGGCCTGGCAGCGCTCATCGCGGGTGGCGGTTCGATCGCTGTCTCGCGCAAGGCCGCCAGCGACCTGAGGGACATCGGAGCCATCAAGGCCCTCACGACGGCGCTCACCTCGCTCAAGGCGAAGGTCGTCGGCGGACAAGGTCTTGTCGACGACAACTGCAAGGCACTCGAGGCCTACGAGAAGCTCGTCGCGATCGACCAGGCTGCGGCCGCTGAGGTCATCGAGCAGCTCGTCAAGGACGCCAAGGCTGGCGCCGCGGGTGACAAGGCCCAGGCCTTTGCCCGTGCGGTGACGCGCCTCGAGCTCCTCGACAACGAGACCTACTTGTCGCTCAGGGAGGAGTATGCCGAGAAGTGGGTCGCCGAGAAGACCCAGCGCCAGCAGCAGCCTGCCACCGCCGACGCCACCGCCAGCTGATCGACACATCGCACCCGACCGCACCCGACGACCCCTGGTTGATTCCATTCCCAAATAAGACCTCCCTTTAAAGGAGGCAGCCCCCACACTCGTGGGGGTCGTTTTAGTTTTGTGAACAAATTTTGTTTGGAACACTTTTATATTTTGTGCTGTAGCGATATAACGCTACAAATTTTTATGTAGGTTGCCTGTAACATTTATGTAACGATCGTTACATAAATGTTACAAACAGGGATAAGGCGGCGTTGCCTAAACGGGGTTTCGAGCGTCTCTTGTCAATAAACAAAGAATATGTTAGTTTTTGACAAGATCTTTTCTGGTTTTTCGGACAGATATTTGAAAACTTTTGTCTTGTTTGCGTGCACAAAAAAGGAAAAAGGAGCTGCCATGGAGAACGGCAAGAAGTCGGATCTGATGAGAACTCTTCTCTTGGATCTGGTCTCTGGGGACGAGTCTTCAGAGGTTCGTCGTTTGGCTTTTGATTTGGCGGAAAAATTGGACCACAAGTTGACGGAAGAGTTCCAAGAGCGCATTGTCAGCGACATTGTTAACCACGAACAACTGACGAGTGTCGAGCTGCGTCGTTTGTGGGATATCTTACATTTTGTCGGAACTCCGGTCCATCCTCTCTATTGGGGTCTCGCCGAAGCGAAGGTGGATCTTTTGTCTGCCAAGGAGCGGGGAATGCCCTTTGAAAATGAGCAAGCTGAGTATTATAGACTTTTGGGGATGTGGTTGGAAAGGTGCAAGGATCTTGATGAATGTGATACCCCTCTTGCCTACAAGGAATACAGGAGGCTCCACTCTTCGGAGGTTAGCTGATGGCACTTTGCAAACCGATAGATCCACTGCCCCCTAAAAGACACACAGAAGAATTCTCAAGGCATTACGAGGAAAACAAAAAGATTTTTCTTGGGTGTTTTCCAACCGATTTGTGTGTGAGTGCATTGCGTACTAAAAACTTGGCCATGCCTCGTCAGGGTTTCGTTGAGTCCGTCTCTATGGCTGTTTTCCAGGTTCCATTTCTTTTGGCCATAGCTTTTCTGTCGTCTCTCAAAAGGCCAACGTCAAACAACCCGATCGGTGTAGTCATCGACCTTGTATCTGCGTTTCTTGTTTTTCTTTTTGCCAGCGTAACAGGACCTTTCATGTTGTTGGCCGATTTGCTTACTCCCAGAGAGGTTTTGGCTACAAAAGAAGCTCTGACCGAAACTAAAGAAGTTTGTGATTCGTTTGTCGAGGCATTTCTTCTCGACTTTGATTGGAATAGCCACGATCTCATTTGCGGTGAAATCGTACTGGATACCAGTACTCTGAGCCCGATAGTCAAAGACGAGGTTTTGGCCAAAAAGGCGCTTGAACATTTCTTTTTCAATGACAAGCGACCTGCTTTGTCTATACGTCGAGCCTTTGCTTGTAACCTCAAACTGAAAATTGCCGAAGGGTTTAATGGTGATGGATTTATTTTGTTCCCGACCCCCAGAGGTGATGGTCGTGTCTGCATTGTTCGTGAGGGTGAAGATTATTTTTTGAGGTGGCATTGATATGGTGGTTTGTGGATAGAAAGGAAAAGGAGGAATAGGTGAAAACGCAAACAAACGCAGAAGATCGCTATAAGCTTCTAGAGCAAGTCTGGTCTGGCGTAGTGCTGGATGCAAAATCTTCTCCGGCCGTTCGTGTCGCAGCGTTTGTTTTTCTGAAAGCGTGTGACAAGGCCTGGGCCTTGGACAAGATCGGAAATCTGGTTAGCGATGTTATCAATGACGATCGAGTTGTCTTGAAACAAATTGAGATTATCGCCCGCACATTGAAAGACTTGGCCAGTGTCTCAGAAGTGGACGATGTCACAATGGCGCTTGTTGCTGCAAAGTTCTACCTTCAATTCTGCACTGTAGCGGGCGGTAGGGCCCTTCCTGCAGCCGAGCGAGCATACGAAAGTCTTTTGAGCGTCTGGACAACCTATTGGGATACTCTCGGGACTTCTATGTCTCCGCCGTTGGCGTTTAGGCGACACAACGTTCATGCTGCAGCTGTTGGTGGTGCTGGTGTTTCGCCGGTTACGGATGATTCTTCCGACGGCACCAACATTCGTGTTCGTCCCTAATGTTTCTTAATTTTTTCATGTGAGTTTTTGGCTCCGTGTTCACCCTGGCGGTGGAGCGGAGCCTTTTGCTTTTTAGGTTTTCGGTGTAATGGTATAATTAACCCGAACTTAAAATTAAAATTTCATTATGGTTAAAGTTGCTATAAATGGTTTTGGTAGAATAGGGCGGGCACTTTTAAAGCTTGTTTTTAAAGAGCCAAGACTTGCCGGCCAGTTAGAAATTGTCGCGATAAACGATTTGGGCGATGTTGAAAATCTTGCTTATCTTTTGAAGTACGATACTGCCTATGGTCGGTCTGGTTTAGATGTAAAAGTTGTCGGCGGCAGTTTAATTGTTAACGGAAAGGAAATAAAATTTATACAACAAAAAGATCCGACGACTCTTCCATGGAAAGACATGGGGGTAGATATCGTGGTCGAATCTTCAGGTGTCTTTGATAGTTACGAGAAAGCCAAGGCTCATTTGGTTGCTGGTGCAAAAAGGGTGGTCATAACTGCTCCGGTAAAAGATTTGCCGAAGGATGCCGGTATAACTGGTGCAACAATTTTACTCGGCATAAACGATGAAGAGATAAAAGACGCTGTTATTACGTCAAACGCATCTTGTACAACAAACGCTGCAGGGCCGGTTATGAAAATTTTAAACGATGCCATCGGAATAGAAAAAGCTCTCTTAAATACCACTCATGCCATGACTGCAACACAGGCAGTTGTAGATTCTCCAACGAAAGGAGATTACAGGCGAGGGCGCGCAGCTTCTCATAATTTAATACCCGCTTCCACAGGGGCCGCTATTGCTATATCTAAAGTCATAAAGGGGCTTGATGGGGTTTTTGATGGTATCGCAATTCGCGTACCAATGATAACGGGTTCGTTGGCCGACATCACCTTTATTTCAAAAAGAAACACAACACGTGAAGAGATAAACGATATCCTAAGAAAGGCCGCGTCTGATCCAAAGTGGAAAAATATTTATACGGCAACAGACGAAGAGATTGTTTCATCAGATATTATCGGGTTGCCTTATGCCTCTATCGCTGATTTAACGAGCACAAAAGTTGTCGGTGGAAATTTAGTCAAAGTTCTTGCTTGGTATGATAACGAAATGGGTTACACAAACACATTGGCCGACCATGTTTTGAAAGTCGCGTCGTTTTTATAGTTTTAAATAATATGCAAATTTATTTAGGATCAGATCACGCCGGATTTGAACTCAAAAATGGGATAAAAGAGTATCTTGTCTCACAGGGGTTTGAAGTAGTGGATGTTGGTGCTGACAATTTAGACTTGAACGATGATTATACCGATTACATTTTTCCTGTGGCGTCGGCCGTAGCAAAAAATCCAAGGGAATGTAAGGGGGTTATTTTTGGCCGATCTGGCCAAGGGGAGGCGATGCTTTCTAATCGGTTGTCTGGTGTACGGGCCGTGGTTTATTATGGCGGGCCTATAGATATCGTTCGTTTGTCGCGTGAACATAATGATGCGAATATTATTTCTTTTGGCGCACAATTTGTTGGTTTGGCCGAGGCAAAAAGTGCTGTGCGATTGTGGCTGGGCGCAGCATTTTCAGATGATCCAAGGTATCAAAGAAGGATTGAAAAGGCCGAATCGTTGGTTTCACATTTTGATAAAGGGAATTGGTGGAAAAAAATATGGAAGTAATACCGTCTATTGTTGGAACAAACTTTAAGGAAGTCAGCGAAAGACTTGAGAAAATTTCTGGTGCCACAGGTTGGGTGCATCTTGATGTTTGTGACGGAAAATTTGCACCATCGACAATTTGGCCGTTTGGAGAAGCCGATGAAGTGAATGATCTAGCTGCCTTTATGTCCAGAACCGATAGACCTAAAGTAGAGGTTCATCTGATGGTAGAAAATTTGTCGGACTGGAAGGTTGAATCTATCTTAAAATTAAGACCAGAACGAGCCGTTGTCCATATCGAATCATCGGGCAATATTTTTTCTTTTATGGATAAGGCGACAGCGAACGGAGCAAAAACGTCTGTGGCTATTTTGCTTGATACACCAAGCCAATTTGCAACACCTTTTATAGCAAGAGCGGGGAGGTTGCAGCTAATGAGTATTACAGATCTTGGTCATTATGGAGCACAGTTTGATCCTCGGGCGATAGATGCTGTGAAGACTTTGCAAAAGAAATATCCAAAAGTGGAAATTTCTGTCGATGGTGGTGTAAATCCAGAAAATATTTTGTCTTTGAAAGAGGCGGGTGCCGATTGTGTTATCGTGGGCTCATGTGTTTGGGCAAGCCAAGATCCGGTTGAGGCCCTTAAAAAAATAAGGAGTATAATTTAAAAAAATGATTTCTACTGAAAAAATAAAAAAGCTAAAACTTACTGCCAACAAAATTAGGCAATCTATTATTGAAATGCTTGTCGAAGCTGGGTCGGGCCACTCGGCTGGGCCGCTTGGAATGGCCGATATTTTTACCGCTCTCTATTTTGAAATTTTAAAACACGACCCAAAAAATCCAGCTTGGCCAGATAGGGACAAATTAGTTTTGTCTAATGGTCATATTTGTCCGGTTTTATATGCAACCATGGCGCACGCTGGGTATTTTCCTATTGAAGAATTAAAAACACTTCGCAAATTTAAGAGTCGTTTGCAGGGGCATCCACATCGAGATTTTTTGCCGATGGTGGAAACAAGTTCTGGTCCCCTTGGCTCTGGTTTGTCACAAGCTGCTGGTATGGCTCTCGCTGATCGTCTTGATAAAAAAAATCGACGCATCTTTTGTTTGATGAGTGATGGCGAAATTGATTGTGGCCAAAATTGGGAGGCGATAATGTTTTGTGCAAAAGAGAAACTGGCGAGTATAACGGCGGTTATCGACAGAAATAATATTCAGTTAAGTGGTGTCACCGAGGAAATAATGCCCCTAGAGCCACTTTCAAAAAAAATAGAATCATTTGGCTGGAACGTAGTAGATATTAACGGCCACGATTTTTCTGAAATTATCGATGGGCTTAGGAAGCCTGGCTTCGATCCAAAAAAGCCGACCATGATAATTGCTCACACGATTCCTGGTAAGGGGGTGTCTTTTATGGAAGGCAAATACCAATGGCATGGAATTCCTCCGAACAAAGAGCAGGCCGCGGTAGCCTTAGGAGAACTCAAAGAGGAGGCGGGCAAGATTTTAGCCGATAAAATTTAACTTTTTCTTAATATGATTTTGCCTGAACAAAAAATAAATCCTAAACTTTTTGACGAAGATGTTGCACAAGTGCCTATTAGAGATGGCTTTGGAGAGGGGCTTTTAATTGCAGGAGAAGCTGACTCGCGAGTCGTGGCTCTTTCGGCGGACTTACGCGAGTCGTCTCGTTCGGAGGCTTTTTCAAAGAAGTTTCCAGATAGATATTTTGAAATCGGTGTGGCCGAACAAAATTTGGCGTCTGTTGGTTCTGGGCTGGCCGCTTCTGGAAAAATTCCTTTCATAACTTCCTACGCAACTTTTTCTCCTGGTAGAAATTGGGAGCAGATTAGAACAACCATTTGTTACAACAATACAAATGTAAAAATTATAGGCTCACACGCGGGGGTTTCTGTGGGGCCCGATGGCGGTACTCATCAGGCGCTTGAAGACATTGCAATAATGAGGGCCTTACCAAGAACGTCTGTTTTGTCACCCTGTGATTCTATCGAGGCCAAAAAAGCCACAATAGCCGCTGCGAAACATAATGGTCCTGTTTATATAAGACTAATGAGAAATGCTTCAAGGGTCATAACAACAGAAGAGTCGCCGTTTGTTTTTGGAAAAGCAAACATTCTTTTTGAATCACAAAATCCGCAGGTTGTTTTTTTTGCGACAGGGCCAGTTGTTTATGGCGCGCTGAAGGCCGCAAGAGAACTTGAAGGTGAGGGGATTGGTGCGGTCGTCGTAAATGTACACACCATAAAACCTCTTGACGTTGAAACAATAGTTTCCGTTGCCAAAAAATGTGGGGCTGCTGTTACTGTCGAAAATCATCAGATTGCCGGAGGACTAGGAGGGGCAATAGCCGAAACGTTAGCCCAAGAATTTCCTGTGCCGATTGAATTTGCGGGTGTTCATGATCAATTTGGTCAATCGGGAACTCCAGAAGAGCTTTTGAAATTTTATGGCATAAATTCCGAGGCCATTGTCTCTGCCGCCAAGAAAGTAATTTCAAGAAAATAATCTAACCTTGTCCAAAACTCAGAGGCCGAACCTCCGGTCTCTGAGTTTGTTCCCCAGATCGTAAACGTAACTATTTTGTAGGGTGTATCGATATATCGATACACTTTGAACTACCCCTAATGTCACAGACCAAAAGTGACTCGATATATCGAGTCACTTTTGCTGATGCAAACCCATTTTTCTGCGACTTTTTCCGTGTCGACACATCAAGACACCCCAAATTACCTTTGATACAATACCCGATTTTAAATTGTAAGGTTGGATCTCTGGATTGGTAAACAAAATCCCCGCGCGGACGCGGGGCGAAATTGACGGGGACGAATGTCTTGGAGAGCAGGAGGCCAAGGCCCTGACTGGATGTGTTCAGTCGGGGATCAGAATCTTAGGTTCAAACATCTTCTTGTCGAAGGGCACTAGATCCGCAGCATAGGGGCCAGGAGGGTCTCCAGCAACAGGCCGTCTCTTGACCACCACAACGAGATCTTCCTTGGTGTAGTATGCAGTAGAGTTTCCCGCCTCGACTAGTTTCTCTTGTGTCGTATTCTTGCCGTCTTTGGTGTTGACAATCCTGAGCGTCACATAGTGATGCATCTTTTGGGAATTGTCCCTGATATCGTAAGCCTCGATAAATCTGGCGACAGTCTTGTCCTCAAGATTGTAAAGGGGAATTGCAGAAAGATAGTTGTTAGCGCTAGTCCAGGCAGCGCTTGAGCCGAAACAAAGCACGCAAATGACTAAAATTCCTAGACCTGTTGATTCCTTACTCTTTATGCAAAACGTGAGGACGATGCCGGCGATGAACAAAAGCGTCCAAAGGAGAAAAAGGATTGAAGCGACTACGGGTAGAGTGTCGAGCATGTCTTCTCCTTTTTCCAGCGGCCGTGACGCCGCTTGGGTTGGTTGTGTGGATTTGTCAAAAACCTCGTTTTCTATCTATTCTGGTCAATTTCCGGACAATCTGACACGGAATAACTTCTCGCCATATAATACAGACAATTTTAAACCTGTCAAGCTTTCTTGAGGAGTTTGTTGAAAGCGGAATTTTGGTTAACTAAATCTGTCTTGGCTTGTAGTCTGCCGGGGCGGAGTTTAGATAAAGCTCGATTTGTTTGCGGTCTAAAAGTCCGGCTCGGGCGCCTATTTGCTGGACCACAGACATGGAGTTTATTGGTGCCCAAAGCAAGGCGGTTTCTAATGTTTCTCCTATGGCAAGTGCGGCGGTGATTGTTGATGAGTAAGCGTCTCCTGCGCCGGTTCTGTCATAAGGTGGGCGTGGGTCTGGATATGGAGGCATAAATAAAGTTTTGTTTGCTATAGTGTCTAGAGCGTAGGCTCCTTTTGGTCCATCAGTTACAACAACCAATTTTGGTCCTAGCGTTGCTATAGATTTTGCCAGTTTTACGGCATCTTCTTCCTTCGTTTCTAAAATTCGGCGGGCCTCATCGGTATTACAGAAGAACGCATCAGATCTTTTATAAATTCGAGCGAGTTTTTCTTTTCCAAACTGCATTTGGAATGTTCCTGGCTGGAAGGCTAGTTTGACTGTCGGGTGGGCATCAAGATAATCGGCAATTTTTTCATGAAAATCTAAGGTGTACTCGCTAAGCGAAGTTAAATAGATCCACTTCGGGTCATCTATGTCGGGCAACGAGTAGTCGTATTTTTGGTGTTTGACCAAAATAGTTCTATCGCTTTCAAACCACAAAACATAATGGTAATTGCTTATTTTGCCTGGTTGGTTAACCACAAAATCGGTGCTGATATTTTCGTGCTTTAAGGTTTCGGTATGAGCTTTCCCGATATCATCGTCTCCCTGGTTTGTTATAAGGGCGGTAGAAAGGCCAAGACGTGCTGCTGCGACAGCTGCATTTGCACAATTTCCGACAGCAGGGACGACAGACACAAACTCGTATGGGATTTTATCTCCGAAACTTAGACATAGTTCCTCACGAGCTTTTGCTTCATCGTTATGTACATCAGCGCTCTCAAGTTTGATGAATGCGTCTGTGACGATATCTCCTATCGCTATAAAATCAAATTTTTTAGCCATGGTATTTATACAATAATATTACTATGAACCATCTGGACTGCCTAGTAATAACGGCTGCAGAGCACGCTTGCCTGCCGGCAGGACCCCCCCCGGGGGGCTCTTAAAAGCCCATTTCTGAAAACCTAGGAGCGTGGTAATATTTAGAGATGAAAACATTGAGAGAAGTTATAAACGAGGCGGCAACAAAAAGGGTCGCGATAGGTCACTTTAATATCTCAAATTTAGAAACTCTTTGGGCTATTTTTAATTCAGCCAAAAGTTTAGACGTGCCCGTGATAATAGGTGTATCGGAGGGGGAAAGAGGTTTTATTGGAACTAAACAGGCTGCCGCACTCGTAAAAAGTGTGCGTGATGAATATAACTATCCAATTTTTATAAATGCTGATCACTGTTTTTCCTTTGAAAAAGTGAAAGAGGCGATTGACGCTGGATATGATTCTGCAATTTTTGACGGCGCACAAAAAACGCTTGATGAAAATATTTTAATAACAAAGAAATGTGTCGAGTATGCGCGTGCATCAGGGCGCGATGTTTTGGTTGAAGGCGAACTTGGATATATTGGCACGTCGTCTAAACTTTTAGACAAAATTCCTGACGATGTCCTGAAGGCTCAGCAAAGTTTAACCTCGCCCGAAGATGCGGCCAGGTTTGTAAAAGAAACGGGAGTAGACCTTTTTGCTCCATCCGTTGGTAATATCCACGGCATGTTAGCCAACGCCCCAGAACCGCGGCTAAACATAGAACTCGTCGCAAAAATAAAAGAAGCAACGGGCGTACCTTTAGTTTTACACGGGGGCTCGGGCAATTCTGATGAAGATTTTTCTGCGGCGATAAAGGCAGGGATTTCAGTGGTTCACATAAACACAGAATTACGCGTAGCTTGGCGTCGTTCGATTGACGAAACTCTATCAAAAAATCCGACCGAGACTACTCCATACAAAATAGCAGGAGCTACGGTTTCTGCGATTTCTGAGGTCGTTTCAAAAAGGCTCAAACTTTTCAGCGCGTAAAATTTCTGCACGAGAGAAAACATTTTCTGCGGTCTGTTGACTTGTCGGTTTTTGTTCTGTAGTATCCTATTAGTTTAACGGGAGTTTTTGGGGGGGACGTTGAAAATTATCTGAGCAAACAAATGTCTTTTTGGTATGATTTTAGGCACAGGCAAAGGAGCGCGAGGTATGCAAGCAAGCGGGTCGGAAGGGAAAAGCCGGATTGATATTCGCAGAATGCAAGATCTTGGTTTTGGTAAGATGATCATTGATGAAGCTATGGTTTGGGAACAGCGAGGTCTTCTTTCTCCTGAATCTGATAGTGACGATGCCCTTACGTTGGCTGCCATTTTCGAGGCCAGGAAGGCCGAAGAGTTTCTCGAGCTTGGCGTGCCGGTCGGAGTGTATACTGAGAACCTGACTTCCTACAAGGAACGGCATGGCTTTAGACTTGGGGAACCATACACAGAAGTAAACAAAGAGACTATCGTCGCGATGGTGTTGGGTGCCATGGGCCTTAACCGGATGGGTAATTTACTCCGAGAAATCGATCGAAACGGCATGAAAATTGATCGGGCCACTCTCTTTGCAAAAGGGTTCTTTGACAGTGAGGTCGACAAAGTTCTTGAGTGGGAAAAAGAAGGAAAGTTGGAGCTTGCTGTTTACAACGCTACTCCTTTCGGGGCAATGAAATTTTGCAAATGGGCAATGGGATTTTGCAAAGGAGTCTGTCGGCGCTTTCCTAGGTTCACACTGTTTATCGGCCGCCTGATGGGCCTCGTGTCACCGAAGGGAGAAAAGAAGCCATGAGCGAAGGGCTCACAAACCTGCTCGTTGTTGTTGTTCCGGCTTTTGCACTGGGATTTTTGTGGTCGATTATTGCTGTGCTAAGACATCGCAAGCGTCTCGACAAGAAAGAGGCAGAGTTGATTCAAGAGGTCGAGACGGCCGATAATGAAGAAACTCGAACTATTCGATCAGAACGCCTGATGATCGAAAGGAACTTTCGTTTCGACAATCTTGCCGACACTTGGCTTCATGCCATTTGTAAGGTCACGGTGTCAGTTGCGTTTGGAGCCCTGGCTGCTCTTGGCCTCTACAGTGTGCACTCATCGCCGTCTTTGTACTCAGAGTTATTGGTGGTAGCTGTTTTTGGGTATTGTCTAAACACGACTTGGGGATTGAGAAAATATAGACATCTTTGGTGTGGCTGCCACTTGGAGTTTTATATAAACGAAATGATCGGAGGGATCCCGTTTCCGGCATGCCAAATTCTTGCAGGTCTTGGCCTCTGGTACGAGATCATTTTGAAGCTCGGTTTGTTCTAAAGTATATTCGTTCTGTTTTACAGCACCTCTGCGGGTTTTCGCAGGGGTGTTTTTCCATCTTCTCCTTCTCCCTCCCATTGTCGGCGGGGAAAGTTTTTAGATAGATAAAGTTAATGGGGTACCTGGTTTTATGAGACTTCGCAAGCGCTCCGTCGGTTGGTTTGGTGTACATCAAAAGTGAGTTTCTGAGCTTGCCCTGAACCACAATGGGTTCAGGACTGCGCTCTGCACCATGTGGTGCAGAGCTTGCTTTTTTGCTGCCGATATATATAATACTTCTCATGCTAAAACTTAAGGCTGAAAAGCGAGATTTATTCGGAAAGAAGGTTGCTGCGCTTCGAAAAGCGGGCAAATTACCCGTTGTAGTTTATGGTGCTGGGGAAGAGCCACTTCATCTTTCTGTTTCTGAAGTAGACTTTGCAAAGGCTTGGAAAGACGCGGGTGAAACATCAGTTATAAATATAGACGCTGGAGATGTGACAAAGGATGTTCTTATCCAGGATGTCGCTTTTGATCCTGTTAAAGATAAACCTATTCATGTAGATTTTTTGGTTGTTCGCCAAGACCAGGTTTTGAGTGTAAATGTCCCTCTCGTATTTTCTGGTGTTGCTCCGGCAGCCAAAGGAGGCGTACTTGTTAAAGTTTTGCACGAGGTTGAGGTAGAGGCTCTTCCAAAGGATTTGCCTCGAGAAATTGTTGTTGATCTTTCTGTCCTCGAAACCATGGACCAGAAAATTTTGGTTAAAGACCTAAAGTTGCCAGCTGGTGTCAAAGTTAATGCTGAACCGGATGGTATTGTTGTTTTGGTGACTGCTGTTGTCGAAGAGAAAGAGGAGGTTGCCGTTCCTGTCGACTTGTCTGCAATAGAAGTTGAAAAGAAAGGAAAGAAAGAAGAAGAGGGAGCTGAAGGTGCCGCTTCTGAACCTGCTGCCAAGCCAGCGAAGTAAATTATTCTATACTTTTTTTGTGCTACCCCTTACCACGAAGGGTGCGGGGTACTATGAACCACATGGGGTTCATAGTAAAATATAGACGAGGCGAGAGCCTCGTCTATTCCTTTATGGAAACAATAAAGTTGTCGGCAAAAATAAGTAGATTGTTTATAGCAGCGGTGTTTGTTTTTGCGTTGCCATTTTTTGTGTCGGCCGATTTAAGTTGCCAGTCTGTTCAAGAGGGAGATAGCGATGATGTTTTACAGGCCAAATTGCAACAATGTGAGATAGAGATAAAAGAGCAGAAGGATTTGTTGGCCAATAAGGAACGTGAGTCTGGTAATTTGGAACGCGACTTGAGCATCCTTGATTACAAAATAAATCAGAGCAAGCTTGAAATAAAAGCCAGAGATTTGAACATTGCCAATCTTGATCGTGAAATAGATAAAAAAAGTGAAAATATCGTTAATCTTTCTGACAAGATAGAGGAGATGAAACTGTCTGTGGCAGAGCTTCTTCGGCGAACCAACGAATTAGAGGAATCATCGATAGTTGAAGTTTTGTTTAGT
>JBAZWX010000015.1:0-12679 GCA_041660145.1 Minisyncoccota bacterium
TTGTATCATTTTGGCCAGTCTGTAAAATAAGACAAAACGACAATGGATATGTCCATAAACAGTAAAATTATAGACAAAAAAACTGCCCTGGAAAAAGCATCAGACCTTATCGCAAAAATAAAAAGCGGAGCAATTTTTATATACCCGACAGACACTATTTATGGAATAGGGTGTGACGCAACAAACAAAAATTCTGTTATAAAAATACGCGAAATTAAACAACGAGCAGAACAACCTTTCTCTGTTATCGCTCCAAATAAAGGTTGGATATGGGAAAACTGTAAAATAACCAGCGACGAGCAAAAAGATATCGACCAAAAACTTCCTGGCAACTACACCTTTTTTATAGAAACTTTAAAGTCCAACTCCGTTTCTTCGGCAATAAATCCGTCTGAAAACAACTCTACTCTTGGTGTGCGTATACCAAAACACTGGTTTACAGAGATAGTTCAGACGTCCAACACTCCATTTGTAACAACGTCGGTAAATATAACGGGAGGAAAATTCATGAACGACCTGCCCGATTTAGACATTGCAATCATCGAAAAAGTAGATATTATAGTATACGACGGTCCGGGAAGTGGCCATGTAAGTGAAAAGATCGATCTGCGAAAAAATAAACTTGTTTAAAGTTTAAAAAATGCGCGTGTAGCTCAGATGGTTAGAGCGCCACATTGACATTGTGGAGGTCCCAGGTTCGATTCCTGGCACGCGCACCAGCCTTCGCCAAGGCTACGGCCTGGCAAGACAAAAGTAAAATCACAAATTGAAAGGGTTTTCGTTATCACTCATAATATAATAATGAAATTTACTCTTTATATATCAGCGGCAATACTACTGATTTTGCTTATTTTATCGTTTCTTCCACTATTTTCTATCTGCTACTGGATGGGCGGTAGTACTGACCCCGATAAACCAGTAGAAAGTTGTGTCTATGTAAATTTTTGGGAGCTGAATAAACAATAAAACTCCGTTTCGCCCGCCTGCCAACAGGCAAGAGACAAAACGGAGTAAAATCGCTTAAACTATCAGGCTTTGGAGACATCCGGCCAAAGCCAAAAGTGGCGGTTTAACCTCCGCCAATCAAGCAAGCATCAGGTAGCACGTTGAATTGTCGTTTCATGCAACTTCATGCGGGCAAGAATCTTTTCTACGGTAACATCATCTGCCCCAATAAGAGCATGCATAAAACTAGTTGCACATTCCCACCAAAAATCTCCAAGCCATTCCTCCAATTCCATCTCGACAGTGCCAGTATCGTAATACTCCCAAACCATATCTTCTGAAACCCACCCGGTTTGCAACATGTGGGCCATGTTTCCTAAATCAGAATCGCTACATCCCTGAACGCGACGCGCCAACTCAAACTTTCTTTCATTAACATTATCAAGGAAATAACCAATAGACTTAAGCCTAAAGACCAACTTGGTAACCATCTGAGTAATTTCAGCACACGCCTCTTCCATTGTCTCATTAGAACAGCCAGGCTTCTGTACGCCCAAATCTCTATCGTCTCTAACCACTGATTGCAAGTTGCACGCTGAATATGAGTTGCGAACAGCCATCTGTAAAACTCGTCGAAGTTTGTCTTTGTCAAAGACCAGCATAGTCGCCTCCTTGTCTACCCCCTTGGCAGTCTTGTCTGAAGTAAGTCTACTCGAAAAAGTAGCTTTGTAAATAACGTTGACTTGTTGGTTTATTTGTGCTAGTAGATATAGTCAGAGCTGGCCCCACGTCGCTGGGTCAAAAGGAGCTACGTTGACAAACAGAAGCGCAAAAGAAAATGTTCTGGGCCTTATTCTCATGGGACTCCTGATCTTTGCAGAGATTTGGGCGTTCAAGTCGTTGATTGAAAGCATTCCTCCAATTTCTTGGGATGTCCCCTTGGTCTTCTCATTCTGCTGAACTGACAAGTTGCCAGCACAAACCAAACAAAAAAAGAAGTGAGACAAAATGCCTGACAGAACCAAAGATCGCGACAAACATAATCGCGACGGTGACACTCAAGAAACTTCTCTGCCCGAAATAAGTGATACTCCTATCATTGCCGCTGACAACATTCCTAACGATGAATTCGATCCAGATCAAGGGAGACTTTTCGATGTTTCATCTGGAGAAGAAACGTTCGAAGAACTCAAGAGGCAGATCGAACCTTTCCTTGATGGAATCTTTTCTGCTCCTTATATCGAATGTCGCCACGACGTTTTGAGAGCGACCCCCATTCTACGCGACCTGGAAGAAGATCTTACAAAAATGACTTTCTGGTACAAGATTACACACCCCTGTCAATGGTGGAAACTCAAGATGATGATCTTCGATGTCCAATGCGGATCTGATGGGGACAGGCGTTTCAACTGGAATTGGAACTGTCGAAGCCCCCTTGGTTTTGGCGGAGGAATCGTGGCGGCAACAGAAGAAATGAACAGACACTATGATGACCTTGCCAAGTTGTTCTGTAATTGGCCAGAGAGATTGGCCAAATTTGTCGATCTTGTTGATAAGTACTGTGCCAAACTCATCGAAAAAGAAATCGCCGAAGAGAAAGCAAGAATCGAAGGTCAAAAGCAAATCGATGAAGAATCTCGAAAACTTGTAAATCAAGTGGCCATCAACGAACTCAGAGAACAAATCAACAAGATTGCAGTGTGATCAAGTGGCTCCCTGTGTTTTGTCCCCCGCCCTGCCCCCCTAGCAGCTCGGGGGTTTTACTTTTTTAAAATTTTACTTACCCACCAGAATTTTTATCTTTTCGATACAGTCGTCAATCTGCTTATCGAGATCAGGTCGCGACGTATCAAAAGTAAAATCATAAGAAAACTGAGTATTTTCTTTTTCTCTTCTTTCTTTTTGTACAAAATAGTTGTCTATCATGACCTGCGGATTATCGGCCAACCAAGATGGCTCGTGTTTTTTAAATTTTTCTAAAATATATTCTTCCGGGGTATTTAAGTGAGCCCAAATTATTTTGGCACCGGTTTCATCCGCCAATTTTTCTATCGATTCTTTAGCTTTTGGGCTACCGCAATCCATATCAAAAGCAATACTGTATCCTTCCTTTGCAAAATCTTGGGCCATCTCAAAACCAATATCTTTAACTGAACCGTAATCATAACTATTTTCCTTAAGAATTTTTCTCAGTTCATCGCTGGACAAGCGAACTAAACCAAGCCGCTTTGAAATTGGTCTGGTAACCGTAGTCTTCCCAGCCCCCACCAAACCAACAGGACAAAAGAAAAATTGTTTTTTAGGAGTATTTTTGGGTATTTCTATAGACGCCCTAAAATCGTTTTTTATTTCTTCGAAAGTTTTACGTCTATTTGTAACATCCATATTTTTCTGTTAGTTTGTAAAGATGCTTCGAATATTAGCCATAGAAACAAGCTGTGACGAAACCGCGATTGCGGTCATTGAAGCCTCTGGAAACAGAAACGGACTAAAATTCAAAACTCTATCTAGTATAGTCCATTCGCAAGTCGACCTCCACGCACCCTGGATGGGAGTTGTGCCCACTCTGGCTAAACGTGAACACGCCATAAATCTTGTACCAACACTCATAACAGCTCTTAAACAAGCAGATATCTTCGCGCAAAGAGTCACGCCAAAACCAATCTCAAAATCTTTAGCCACAAAATTGGAAAAGTTATTGGCAAGGGAAACTGGTCTTTTCGATGTCACATCAAAACTTTTGTATGAAATCGACCCCCCAGAAATAGATATGATTGCAGTCACAAGTGGACCGGGGCTTGAACCAGCTTTATGGGTTGGAATAAATTTTGCCAAGACCCTCGCCACGGCTTGGAAAAAACCGCTCATACCTGTAAACCACATGAACGGGCACCTTATCTCTCCCCTTTTATCTCCCTTAATTGGAAAAGATACCGGCACAAAAATAGCCTTTCCCTCGCTCGCACTTTTGATAAGCGGTGGGCATACAGAAATAATTTTTGCAAAAAATCTTTTATCACGGAAAATAGTCGGGCAAACAAAAGACGATGCTGTTGGAGAAGCCTTCGACAAAGTCGCCCGCATGCTCGATTTGCCATATCCAGGAGGCCCGCAGATATCTAAGTTAGCAAAACATCACGCAAAATTCGGTGACCAATTTGTTTTTCCCCGCCCCATGATACACAGCGCCGATTTCGATTTCTCTTTTTCGGGACTTAAAACCGCAGTTTTGTATAGGATTAAAAAAGCAGAGCCTCTTTCGTCGGAACAAAAAGAGGAAGTGGCTTATCAATTCGAAGAGGCGGCAACAGATGTCATTGTCCACAAAACAGAAAAGGCTCTAGAAAAATTTAAAGCAAAATCGCTCCTCGTGGGTGGTGGCGTTATCGCTAACGAAAAAATACGTAGTAGGCTCACAACGATGATAGAAACAAAGTATCCAAACGTTTCACTTTTGCTGCCCGGGCGAGAATTAACAACCGACAACGCCTTAATGATTGCTGGCGCTGCTTATTTGGCACACTTGCGTGACAAAAATGCAGGTAAGAATTTTGGATCAATAAAAGCAGAAGGTTCTCTCAGGTTATCTTAAAAAGTTAACCTATGCCCTCCGCGCTGGAAAATAGCCACTTACTTTGGTACTATTCCTTTCATGGACGAAAAGTTTTTAAAACCATATTCCCCAAAAGATGTGGAAAAAAATATTTATCAACTTTGGGAAAAAAGCGGTTATTTCACGCCTGAAAATTTGGTAAAAGATAAAATAATTCCAGAAAACGCGCCAAAATTTTCAATCGTCATGCCCCCGCCAAACGTCACTGGTGTTTTACATATGGGCCACGCCCTGATGCTGACGATCGAAGACATCATTGTTCGCTACAAAAGAATGCAGGGATTTAAAACTTTGTGGCTTCCAGGAACAGACCACGCGGCCATAGCCACACAGTCAAAAGTTGAAAAGGAAATTTCTAAAAAAGAAGGAAAATCACGATACGATCTCGGTCGAGAAGAACTCCTAAAAAGAGTCAATCAATTCGCAAAAGAAAGCCACGACACTATTATCTCGCAAACAAAAATAATGGGCTCCTCTGCTGATTGGTCGCGCGAGGCTTTTACTCTCGACGAAACACGTAATCGTGCAGTCAAAACGATCTTCAAGAAAATGTACGACGATGGCTTAATTTATCGCGGCCACCGGATTGTCAATTGGGATCCTAAAGGCCAAACAACTATCTCTGACGATGAAATTGTTTACAAAGAGGAAAAAGCAACATGGTACACATTCAAATATGGGCCATTTGAAATCGGCACAACGAGGCCAGAAACAAAATTTGGCGACAAGTATGTTGTTATGCATCCGGACGACCAACGATACGCAAAATACAAAAATGGGGACACATTTGAACTAGAGTGGATAAATGGCAAAACTAAAGCAACTGTTGTTAAAGACGGTGTAATGGATATGGAAACAGGCACTGGCGTAATGACCATAACTCCATGGCACTCGGCAGTCGACTTCGACCTTGCCGAAAGATATGGTCTCGATAAAGAACAAATCATAGATAAGAATGGCCGCATGCTTCCACACACAGGAGAATTTGCCGGAATGAAAATAGCCGATGCCAGGTTAAAAATAGTAGAAAAACTCCGCGAAAAAGGATTACTAATAAAAGAAGAACCCTATACTCTCAATCTGGCAACCGCAGAGAGAACGGGCGGCATAATAGAACCACAAATAATGAATCAGTGGTTCGTAAGCGTTAACAAAGAATTTGTCCTGCCTGAATCAAAAATCGATGGGATAAAATCAGGTTCAAAAACAACCCTAAAAGAGATAATGAGAAAAGTCGTTTCAAATGGACAAATAAAAATAATTCCAGACTACTTCGAAAAAACATATTTTCACTGGATCGACAATTTGCGTGATTGGTGCATAAGTAGACAAATTTGGTACGGCCACCGAATTCCAGTTTGGTATAAAGATGACAAAGTTTTCTGCGACACAGAAGCTCCTAAAGAAGAAGGCCCCGCCTCCAATAACACGGATAAGACTGCGTCGGGCAAGTGGCTACAAGATGAAGACACTCTCGATACGTGGTTCTCGTCCGGTCTTTGGACATTTTCGACCCTCGGTTGGCCAGAGAAAACAAAAGACTTAGAAGTTTACCACCCGACAGACTTACTTGAAACAGGCTATGAAATTTTGTTTTTCTGGATAGCCAGAATGATCATGATGACAGGCTACGCGTTGGGAGACATCCCTTTCAAAACCGTGTACCTTCATGGAACAGTCCGCGATGGACAAGGCCGCAAAATGAGCAAGTCACTTGGAAATGGCATCGACCCAATAGATGTTTCCGAAAAATATGGGGCTGACGCCGGGAGGATGTCTCTAATTTACGGGACTGCCGCCGGCACAGACAGTAAAATTTCTGAAGACAAAATCAGAGGCTACAAATTCTTCTGCAACAAACTTTGGAACATTGCGCGTTTCGTCGTATCAAGCGGAGGAATAATCAACGAAAACTCCTCGACCAACTTAATAGAGGCAGACAAAATCATTTTGGACGACTTGCAGAAAGTGGTTGTGGATATCACCAAACAAATTGATGATTACAGGCTCCACTTGGCCGCAGAAAACGCCTACCAGTATGTCTGGCATACATTTGCTGATAAAATAATAGAGGAGGCAAAGCCGCGGCTTAAATCTCCAGATCAAGTCACTGTTGAATCAACAAAGTTTATGCTTGGGAAAGTTTTGGTTACTTGTCTAAAACTTCTCCATCCATTCACGCCATTTGTTTCGGAAGAGATCTGGCAGACAATGTATGGCGGCAGTAAGGGCCTCCTGATGGTCCAAAAATGGCCGGCGAAATAAATACTGCTACAATTTTTCTGTCTCTTTTGGGAGGGGTTTTGCCTGCCCTTTTCTGGCTTTGGTTTTGGCTAAGAGAAGATTATCTACATCCAGAACCACGCAGAATGATCCTTGCCACCTTTTGTGCAGGAATGATTTCTGTTGTTTTTGCATTTTCCGCCGAAAGAGCGGTCGCGGTACTTAATTTGGAAAACCAATTAGTAGTTCTTTTCGCCTGGGCATTTATAGAGGAGGTTGTAAAATACTTTGCCGTATACGCAATAGCTATGCATGGAAAATTCTTCGATGAACCAATAGACGCCATGATCTACATGGTTACTGGAGCTCTTGGTTTTGCCGCCATAGAAAATTTTCTTTTCATTTTAAATTCTCAAAGTATTTTCACCAGCGTTTTGACTTCCAGCATGAGGTTCATTGGCGCGTCCCTCTTACACGTAACCGCATCGGCTATTATAGGCGCTGCGATCGCAATGTCTTTTTACAGAAACAAAACAATAAAGAAAGAATATTTCTTTGTGGGCATGATCTTAGCCGTCGCCATACATACGCTTTTCAACTTTTTAATAATTCAAGATTCAGGTAGAAATATTATGCCAGTATTTATAGTCCTGTGGTCATTCGCAATACTTGTTCTTTTGGCATTTGAAAAAGCAAAAAAGATAAATATTCAAAAAGAATTAATTAGAGTACAATAAATATATGAGAGCATCATTTTTTGAGAAAATAACAGGAAGCGTACGCGCAGACAGCCTAAGCGCTGAACCAGCAATTAAAACATCTGTCTGGGTCAGCGAACGCGAAGAAGAGGCCGAAATGGTCATTGATATGTATCAATCGAAAGACGACATAACGGTCGTGGCTATGATAGCAGGAGTAAAACCATCCGATTTAGATGTATCGATAAATAACGACGTTCTTAAAATCGAAGCAAAAAGAAATGAGCCAGAAAAAATCAATCCAGAAAACTATCTGGCCAGAGAACTTTACTGGGGACCTTTCTCTCGTTCAGTTGTCCTACCAAGCGAAGTTGACCCAGATAAAATAGATGCGGAAACAAAAGACGGCATGCTTATTTTGAAGATGCCAAAAATCGACCGAACAAAATCAAAAATTCTGAAGGTAAAATCAGTTTAAAAAACACTATTTCTGGTGCCGGGGGTCGGAATCGAACCGACGACCCTTTGCTCTTCAGGCAAATGCTCTAGCCAACTGAGCTACCCCGGCTTATTTAGATTACTTTTTGAAAGATATCATTTACTTGCTAGTCTGTCCACCCAGGATAGATTGTATCGTTTTCATCAAATCCGGTGGGATACTGTTAGGATCAATTTTTATCCCGCCGCCAGTACTGCCCCCCAAATTTTTAATACTGTCACCCATACCTTTAACGCTTTGTAAACTTCCACTTATTTCGTTATAAGATTTTAGCAACTGGTCTACCATAGGCTGCAAAAGATAATAAGACCAAACACCCGCACCAATTATCACCGCCCAATAGAAAAGTTTGAATATTTTTCCATAAACGGCAGATCGGTGCATTTTTTTTAACGCACTATTATTTTCTTTTGAAAGTTCTAATACCTCTTTCAAGATCTTCTTGTCTTCTTGATCCATACGAAGAATATTATACGAAAGTGGTCACATAAAATCAATTTGTCAAAATATACATTGTGGGGTATAAATAAACAGATATCTTCCCCTTGTAGTTAAATGGATATAACAACTCCGTCCTAAGGAGTAGTTGTAGGTTCGATTCCTGCCGAGGGGACAAGCGAGCGAAGCGAGTTTGTCGCCCGCGAGCAAGCAAACTGCTTTGCTTGCGTGCAGGAAGCGAAAGGCTTCTCCGTTATTTGCCGCAAGGCAAATCGGAAAGCCATACAGTTCCCGTAGGGAAAGATTCCTGCCCCGTCTTCTGCCGGGCAGGCAATGGGACCAATAAAGCCCTGGCACCCCTAGCTCAGCTGGTTAGAGCGTACGATTCACATTCGTAAGGTCACAGGTTCGATCCCTGTGGGGTGCACCAGACTTCGCCAAGGCTACGGCCTGGCAAGACAAAAGCAAATGATCTGTGTACGAAAGTATGCGGTGATTTTGTTTTAAAGCAACAAAATAGGTACTGAACATGTAATGTTCGATCCCTGTGGGGTGCACCAAAAAATTATTTTCGCACTATAGATATTGCAATAAAAGTTTTGTAATCATCTCCCCTACAAAGTTTGTTTTTGCGTACAAAACCACATTTCACACATTCGTGAACTATGTTTTCCTCTCCTCCTCCAATCTCTGCACCGACGGGTTTCATTAAACCTTGGCAAGTTGCCAAACGATCTCCTGGGTTTATGTCTACATGTTTACTCCACAAGCAGATTGGGCAGTGATTAGTGTAGCCATTACCGACAACAAATTTACCACAATTTTCACATTTCAAATCTTCTATATTTTTTTGAAATTGTTTAGGCATGGCCAGACTAAATTATTTCGGCTGAGGTTCAACAGCCTCAGCAGCCGCTTGCACTCTAGCTTCTGCCAGCGCAATCTCGACATCTTCTCGAGTTAGCACCTTATTGGCCTTCCTCAAATTAAATAAGGCATGCGAATTTAATACTGCGTTATCAGTAATGTTTTTTGTCATCTCTTGCAAAAGCACATAATTTTTTCTAGCGTTCAAAAAGTTTTTAAAATGATCCATGTTTGGTTGGCCGTCATCCTTCAACGAGGCCATCGTATCCGAGTACGATGCGATAAAAACAGATAACCATTGATCGCCCCCAAGGCCTCTTTCGGCAAAATTTCTCTCATATGTATCTACATTTGCGGATTCGAACTGGTAGGCTATCTCGTGTTTACGTATAGCCATAGACATTTTTGGTGGTAACCTTACCCCTTTCTGTCTGACCATGTCCGCTGCTGCGTTACCGTGTTTTTTACCTGAATCTTTTTTGGTAAGTCCTGGATGATAGTAGCCGATAGACTTTATAACTTTACCTCCAAATTTATAAGGTTGACCGCCTTTCTCTATCTCCAGCCACTCTTGCCATGTTATAGCCTTAGCTCCTTTTTCGCCTTCAAACCTTAGACTCATACAGTCAGGCTTTGCAATGTCATGAAAAAATGTGTAGTCAATAAAAAATTGATTAACTACTGACTGACCAGGACGATTCGGATCTTCAGATGCAACCGCCTCTCGCATTTCCCTCGCTAACTCAGGATCTATAGACTCATGAAACTTTCCATCCTTAATATCTTCCAAAACGGCGAGGATAAGTTTTAAGTGCGAAATCATTTTAAGTCCTTCGTTGTGATACGGACCAAGTTGAGGAGTTTCCAAAGACCTTTTTATGTTCTCAGCCATCTCAGGGTAACGGGCACACACCTCGGCAAGCCGCCTTTGAAAATTTTCTTCCAGCCATTCCTCACCGCGAACCGCGGCAATTCTTTCCTCCCACGATAATATTTTTTTATTTTCGTCACCCCTTAAGGCTTCAAAATTATCCCCTGACATATGCAAAGTATCTCACCAAAAATTTCTAAAAACAAGCCACGCAGACGACTTATGTAGAAGGCGATATATCGCCTTCTACAAACCGCTAGCCGCCTAGCACCTCCGACAAAAGTGTACGGTATATCGATACACCTTCAAAGTGATTACGTCTCTTTCAAATAGGCCTAAAAACTGATAGCATGATCCTTATGGAACTCATAAAAACTCTTACAAAATTGAGCAAAAATGACGCCCCAATTGCCGGCGGAAAAGGCGCATCTCTGGGTGAAATGACCAACGCCAAAATACCAGTACCTGGTGGATTTGTAGTACTCTCAACCACCTTCGAAAAATTTCTGGAAGAAACTGACCTTGATGTAGAAATCGACTCAATACTGCATACGGTAAATCACAAAGAAACCCATACCGTAGAAAACGCCTCCGAAAAAATTCAGGCACTTATTATGGAAGCTAAAATGCCAGATGATATCGCTGCCGACATCGTGAAATTTCACAAAGAGCTTGGGGCCGAATTCGTGGCAGTACGATCGAGTGCAACTGCTGAAGACAGTTCCGAAGCCGCTTGGGCTGGTCAACTTGATACATTTTTAAACACGACAAAAGAAAAACTCTTGGAAAATGTTAAGCGATGCTGGGCATCACTTTTTACTCCGCGCGCAATTTTCTACCGGTTCGAAAAGGGTTTGCATAATCAAAAAATTTCTGTGGCAGTTGTCGTCCAAAAAATGGTTCAAAGCGATGTCGCGGGTATCGCCTTTTCTGTTCATCCAGTCACTGAAGACTACAACCAACTCATAATTGAAGCGGGGCTTGGTCTTGGAGAAGCGGTCGTTTCTGGTCAGATTACTCCAGACTCATACGTTGTCGAAAAGGAGCCACGCCGAATTATAGACAAAAATATAAGCGAGCAAGGCGAAGGATTATTTAAAAATTCTTCTGGCGAAAATAAGTGGCTTAAACTTGGCGGAAAAGGAAAAGAGCAAAAACTTTCTGACGATCAAATCGAGAAGTTGTCCGACCTCATACTTCATATTGAGAAACACTACGGATTCCCCTGTGACATTGAGTGGGCACTCGAGTCCGGCAAATTTCACATCACCCAAAGCAGGCCAATAACAACACTTCAGAAAAAATAGATTATGCAAAAAAAGCAACTGACAAAATTCGCAACTAGACAGAGTTTTCCTCCCGCTATCATCCAGCTTCAATACCAGGCCTGTCTAGAACTAAAGAAATGGGTCGGTTGTGGTTTTTCAGATTGTATTATGCACTGGGACGGCCGCAAGACAGACGCCTATTTTATTACAGACGAACTAGAAAATTTTAAAGATCCAGTACTTAAATTTTTAGACTCACCAAAAGCTGACGAGCTTTTTACAACAACAAACAAACTACTCAATCAGTTCAATGCTTATATTAATTCCGGAAGTATTGCCTCATCATATAATTTTATGATGTCAGAATTAATGCCGTATATCATAGGGACAATAGTTTGCTCTTTGCCTAGTAAGTTTTGGCAAGACGAAGTGAGCAAAAAAGCTTTTGAAAAAATAGAAAAATTTAGAGTAAGCGGAGACAAAATTGCCCTACCTCTTACTGAGTGCGTGGTAACCTTTTTGGAGCAAAGCGGCCTGCCATTCTACTCGAATTCGGCGCTAAGACCAATTGGACAGAAATTGGAAAGTGGTTTTGTGTTTTCAAAAGGAGAGTTTTTAAGTTCTTCATTTGATAAATTCCTAGAAAAAAACGGTTACTTTGTGGAGCAAGGCACATTTTCCTCATCTGAAAAAATTTCTGGCAATGCCGCACACAAAGGAATATGCAAAGGCACTGTTAAGGTAGTTTTCGACGTGAAAGAGTTTGGAAAGATAAATGAAGGTGACATTCTTGTCACGAGTATGACAAAACCAGCATTTGCACCAATTTTCCCTCTTATCGCCGCAATTATTACAGACGAGGGAGGGACCTTGTGCCATGCCGCTATTACTGCTCGTGAATTAAATAAACCTTGTATCATCGGTACAAAAATTGCCACGCAGGTTTTGAAAGATGGAGATGTGGTTGAGGTAAACGCCGACAAAGGGATCGTGAAAATTTTAGAAAGAGCAAAATAGGTACCTTATGTCACCCCAAAAAACCATGCAAGAAACTAATCACCAACAATCCGGCCAAAAAGACTTTGTTGAAACGAGCTTTGGAAATTGGAATCTGGTGATAACAAGAAACATGTCTTTTTGGCATCAAAAGATGTCATCACTAGGCCACTTCCACCACACAAAAGATTTTGGTGTAAATACACAACTGCAGCAATTGGCAATAGTTACTGGGTCCACTCAAACCAGTATTTTCGTCCA